>JAGQGA010000309.1 GCA_020432595.1 Anaerolineales bacterium
TGGGTGTTGATTCTTCCATTTTATCTCAGCTTAGAACGGTTCTCACTCTCTTATCCACGTTCCTTTCCCCTGCTACCTTTAGTCAGAGAATGGCTCAGTCAATCAGTGCCGCTCCCCCATTAGAATGGCAGCATTTCATATTGCGCAGCGATTTTACGAGTATCTGTTATTTTCTCCACTGGCAAGCGAGTTTTGCAGACTTGCTTTTTACACTGGATTTTCGAAAGATTTGTCGGCCCACCTTTATGAACCTCATTTCCCAAACTAACTACGAATCACTCATTAAGTGTGGGGGAATTTTAAGAAGAGCCCCAGATTCAATTGGTAAGCAATATGTAATGCAGTTGCTTAGCAAACATTTAGCTGCTATAGAAGTAGATTCTCTATCCTATAACTCTTTGGGCGAAGCTACTGCCATGATCAGTCTGATATGGGAATATGTGCCAGCACAGCGGCCTGCATTGCTCGAATCGCTCCCTGCTATCTTACCAGCACAAGACAACTGGCATCAAGATGAAAACTTTTTACAAGCAGCCCGCCCACTCTTTCTCATTCTTACGAACCCAGCAGCACCACAAGATATTGTTCGGCGTCTAGTGCACGCTAGCAACAACGCTGCTATCGCCACACTGATTACGCGGGCATCAACTCTTGACCTCTTTCTTTATTATTGGAACTTTTATACTTTATGGTATCAGCTACATAGCCAGACAGATCAGCCTTTTGCTGAATTTCTGGATGATACAATTCAGGAAACAGTCACCAAAGAAACAACAAGGCGCTTCCTGCTTGATGAACGAGATATAGACAATATAGACAATCTTATTATGCTTATAGGCTTTTTATACTTTATTCGTTTAGCCCTTGAGCCCATAGACAAAAATCTATGGCGAATGAATTTGCCACCAATGGGAGAAATGATCAAGCATGCGTCACACAAAACTTTTATTCCAGCGGTGTTCTTTCTGTTTGGATTGGAATGGCTTTATGATCGCCATATCTGGCAAAATGTTTGGGACTGGGTACTCCCTAAAGCTGATGAATACACTAATAGTACAGCAGTGTTAGATTACATGCATCGGTTAGTCAGCGACCGTGCAAAACGCTAGTACAAGCAAATCATTATGTTTATTGTTTGCAAGTCATGCCTCTAAAAATCAATCCATTATTTCCACTCATGTTTAGTGAAAGTCAAGCTTGCTCAGTTAGCAGGTGTCTATTTTGCTTACCTTTTGCAGTGAAGAAACATGAAAGATTGTTTGTCCATAGCAGTTAATGTGAATGCTCTCATCGTTTCTTTGCTTGCTCAATGGCATCCACCACAAACGGGTAGATGTGGTCAACCATCACCGTGTACCCGGCGGCGTTGGGGTGGATGAAGTCAGGTTGGTTGAGGTCGGGGTTGGCGGCGACCCCTTCCAGCACAAAGGGGATGAGAATGCTGCCGTGTTTTTCGGCTACGTCGGGATAAATGGCGGCAAATTCACTGGTGTAATCCTCGCCCAAATTTTGGACAATTTGCATTCCGGCGACGATGACCACCGCTCCGCTGTCGCTAAATTGCCCCACAATGCTGTCAATATTGTCGCGTGTCAGTGCCAAATCCACGCCGCGCAGAGCATCGTTAGCACCCGTTTCCACAAGCACAATGTCAGGGTGAGTACCCAGCATCCATTCGACGCGGGAAAGGGCGGCCGACGAGGTTTCGCCGCTAATGCCACCGTTGATAACCGCCACGCTGTAGCCATCGGCCTGGAGCTTGCGCTGAAGCTGGGCGGGATAGTTGTCTTCCGAGGCTACGCCTAGCCCTTCGGTGAGGCTGTCGCCAAAGGCGAGCAGGGTGAGACTGGGTTCGGTGGTGGGGGGCGGGGCAGGTGCAGCGGTGGGGATAGGTGAGGAGGTGGCTTGGGCAGTGCTGCAACTGGTGGCAATTAGTAAACAGTAAACGGTAATTAGTAATCGGTAAAGGGTTGTTGGTTGTGGTTGCATGTTATTCAACGGTTTGTTCGCGCAAGAAGATGATTGGTTTTTGGCGGAGGATGGAGAGGGAAGCGAGGAGGCCAACGGCCGTTACTAGCCCCACCGTCAGCAGCATCAGCAGTATGCTAGCTCCCAAATACGGCGCATACGACGATAACTCAAACACCTGCGTTACTAGAATCCAGCCGGCAAGCTGGGATAAAAAGAGGGCGAGGATGGCACTGAGCAAGCCGATAAAGATGTTTTCCAGGGCAAAAACGCGCAGCACAAAGCGGCGGGTGGCTCCCAGCACCTTGAAATAGACCGCCTCCTGAATGCGGGCAAAGCGGGTGGCGAGGACGGAGCTAATGATGATGAGCACCCCGGCGACGATGCTGAACAGGGTGAAAAAGCGGATGACGACGGTGATGTTGCCAACCAGTTCGGCCAGCGTGTTAATGGCACTGGTGATGTCCACCACGGTGAGGTTGGGGAAGGTGTTGACGAGCCGGTTTTGCAGGGCGGGGATGGTGGCGGGGGAGACGTTGACGCTGGTGATGATGGTTTGCGGGGCGTTGATTAAATCCTGTTCGCGTAGGACAAAGTTGAAGGTGGGGGCAAAACGGCCGTTTTCCTCCCCCGGCATTGTGCGAATACTCACCACCCGCGCCGGTAGCTGCACCCCCTGAATATTAAACACCATCTCGTCACCCAGCTTAAACGGATACGACCCCAGCATAAGCTCGCTTACCGACACCTGTGCCACGCCCAGGTCGGCTGGATCAAATAGTGCTGCCCCCTCACTCAGCGTTTCATCTGCCAGCAGATCGTTTTGGTAGGTGAGTGAGAAGGGGAAATCAAGCGGTGGGCTGTCGTTGTTGTCATTGTTGCCACGCTCGTCGTTGTTTTCCTCACGCGGCTGGATTTCCTGCCCGTTGATAGATTGGATGCGGGCGCGGATGACGGGATAAAACACCGTCGGTACCCCCAATTCCGCCGCCACCTCCTGCCGCTGGTTGGGCTGGATGTCGAGAATAAGCAGGTTGGGGGCATCGTCGGGATAGGCGGCAACGAAGGAGGCATCGAGATTGCGTTGGATGAGGTAGATGGTGAACAGCACCGCCAGCGAAGTGGTGAGGGTGACAATGATGGCGGCAGTGGCGTTGCGCGGCCGGAACAGCCCCCGCAGTGCCTGGCGCGGTGCCAATGGTTTGAGCTTGCGGCGGCGCAGCCAGTAGAGCAGAATCTGGGTTAACCCGGCGGTGATGGCAACCAGACCGACGGTTCCGGCGGCAAAATAGACGGTGCGGCGCGGGTTTTGCAGATACCAAAAGACCATTCCGGCAAAAAAGGCGAGGATGAGCGTGAGAATGGCGTAATAAAACCAGCTTTTGGGCAGGGGCGGGGCTTCCTTGCGGAAGATGAAGCTGGGTTTTAGCTCCTGAATTTGGTAGAGCGGGATGAAGGTGAAGGCGGCGGTGACAAAGAGGCCGAGGATCATCCCTTCGAGCAGGGCGCGGAGCGAGAGGACAAATTCGACCTGGGGCGGGAGGAAGGGGGCGAAGATGACGGGGAACAAAAGCTGTAACAGCAGCCCCAGCAGCAGCCCCAGCACCGTACCGATGGCGCCTAAAACGGCGGCGACGGCAAAAAATTGGTTGATGACGAAGCGGCTAGTGGCACCAAAGGTGCGTAAGACGGCAATGGTTTCCTCGCGTTCTTTGAGAAAGGCGGTGAGCGAGCTTTGAATGCCGATGCCAGCCAGCATGAGGGTGAAGATGCCAATGAGGTTGAGGAAGGTGAGGAGGTTTTCAAAGAAACGCTGCACGCCGGATTGGTTGGTGCGGAAGGTGTCTACGCGGAGCTGGCGGTTTTCGCCAGTTGCCGTTAATCGCTCCGCTACCCCATCCACCTGCCCCTCATCCGCCACCCGCAGCAGGGCGCGGTAGGTGACTCGGCTGCCCGGTTTGATGAGGTCAATGGTGGGCAGGTCGGCAGCGGCAATAAAAATGCGTGGGCCGAGGGTAAAAAAGTTGACCGGCTCATCGGGTTCGCTGACTACCACGTCGGCAATGGTGAGGGTGGCCTGGCCGACGTTGAGTGGGTCGCCCACCTGCAAACCGAGCCGATCCAGCAGGTTTTGGCCGACGATGATGTGGCCGGGGGTGAGGACTTGGGCAAACGGCCGTTTGCTTGCCAACCCCACCTCGCCATAAAACGGATACCCCGGTTCCACCACCTTTAGCTCCGACAGCAGCGTGGCTTCGCCATCGGTTTGGCGCACCACCGAGATAAATTCATAGGTGCGGGCGATGTCAATGCCCGGTTCGGCAGCCAGGGCGGCCAGTTCGGCTTCAACGGCTTCGGTAAAGGGGAAGCGGGAACGGGCTTCGACATCGGCGGCCAGCAGCTTGCGGGCATCGCGCAGCAGCGAGTTGTTGACGCTTTCGCCAAACCCACCCAGCGACACCAGGGTGACGAGGGAAAGGGCGACGCAGGCGATAAAAACGGCCGTTTGTTTCCACGAAGTGCTGATTTGGCGATAGATAAATCGGGTGTGAATCATTGTAACCATTATAGCCCAATGCCAATGTGGATTGCAGGTTGACACAATTTCTTCATATTTTTCCCTTATACTCTCGCCTGTTATGGAGAAATGATATGAACCAATTTGTAATACTGATAGCAACTGGAATGTTTGTTCTGGGTCTGTTTTTTCTAACCGCTTGCACAGCAACGACTCCTGCAGAAACATTCGATACCACTGCTGGGGTTCAAGCTGCCCAGTGGGGGGATAATGTCACCATTACTTTGGGCGAGGATAGTTTTCGCTACGAGTCTGACGGGCTTCCCAGCCATGACTTGCCGGAAAAGTTTCTGATTCCCAAGAATGTTCGCTCTCAACCGTTTAGTGACGATAGCCTGGAAGACTTTAACGTGGTGTTAACTGAGGAATACTTAACCAAAAGCCCGATAGATGTCACGCTGACGCTTCACCCAAGCTACGCGAGCAAAACGCAGGAAACCAGCTTGGGGCAAATTGGTTTCATCTTGAGCGGTGCGAGACTGTTTAACGATTACGAAAACATGGATCGCAGCATCGTCGCTCTTGACGACAATATTGCCTTTGACTTCGACGATTCGGGGCATGATCATGCTGCTTTTGTGGATGATTGCAATGGTCATCCACTACAGGATGGGTCAAGCTATCATTATCATGGTATTCCCACATGTATCGTTGCCGTGATTGATGTTGCCGGAGAACATTCGCACATGCTGGGTGTCTTGCGTGATGGGTTTCCCGTTTATGGGAACCAAGGTGCTAATGGTGTTGTTGTTACGAATGCTGATCTTGATGAATGTAGCGGACATTTTGAAGCAACATCGGAGTTTCCGAATGGCATATACCATTACCATCTGACCGATGATGAAGCACCATACTCTATAGATTGTTATAAGGGTGAGGTTGCTGCCTCTACAGGTGGTTGAGATGACTTTAGTGTTTCCAGATTGGTTCAATCTCCAAGATTGAACCAATCTTATGACGTTATTTTTATAAAGGAATAGTGATGAAAGAATTTGTAACACGACGTGAATTTTTGCGACTGGGGCTAATGTCTGGGGCTGGGCTGGTGCTGGTGGGGTGTGGCCCAAATGATGCTGCGCCGGGGCAGCCAGCCAACCAGCAGGGGGAACAAGCTTTGAATTATCCGGCAGCAACGGCCGTTTCCGAGGCCGTCCAGCTTGCGCCCACGCCGCAGTGTGATGACCATGACGAAACCCCGGCGCAGACCGAAGGCCCCTACTACACCCCCAATACGCCAGAGCGCACCAGCTTTTTGGAGGCGGGGATTGCGGGAACACCGCTGCTGGTGACGGGCAAGGTGCTGTCCACCGATTGCCAGCCGTTGGCCGGGGCAGTGCTGGATTTTTGGCACGCCGATGACGGCGGCAATTATGATAATGAAGGGTTTAAGCTGCGCGGCCATCAATACACCGATGCCGAAGGTAATTTCCGGCTGGAGACGATTATGCCGGGGTTGTATCCGGGGCGGACGCGCCACATTCATGTAAAGGTGCAGGGGCCGGAAACGGCGCTGCTAACGACGCAGCTTTATTTTCCCGGCGAGCCGGACAACGCTACAGACGGCATTTTTGCGGAGGAGTTGTTGATGGATGTGGCGGAGGCGGGGGAGGGCAAAACGGCCGTTTTTAACTTCGTGTTGGGTTAATGCAATCGCTATGAGTGAGGAGAAACGGCCGTTTCTCCTCACTCATGATCTGGCAAAACAGTCTCAATCTCCCGTACCGCCAGCGAACCATACCCCCAGGCTGCCGCCAGCGTGGAAAGCAGCCCGCAGCCAATAAGCAGCAGCCCCATCCCCGCTCCCGGCCCAGTGCCGACGAACCTACCTAGAAGCGTTGCCAGGGTTTGGCCGGGCATCATCGCTGGCTCAAAGACGCGGTCGGCCAGCAGCCCCGTTGCCAGCAGTGCCACGGGTTCCCCCAGCGTCGTAAACATGCTGCGTGCTGCCAGCACCCGCCCCTGCTTTTCTGGCGGTACCTTAAGCTGCCAGATGGCGTTATTGGCACTGATCACCAGCGGGATAAACAGTTCCAGCCCAATGGCGGCCACCAGCCAGACGGGCAAGCTTTGCCCCA
>JAGQGA010000030.1:0-2044 GCA_020432595.1 Anaerolineales bacterium
GGGTGTCGAGGATGTCGCAGCGAAACCAGCGGGCGGGGGCGTTGAGGGCGGTGCTGGTTTGCCGGGCATTGGCGATGTGGACATCGGAAATATCTACGCCAATGACCTGCTTGACCCCTTCGTTCCACAGCGAAAGCGTGTCTTCGCCGGAAGCGCATTGAAGATGAACGGCCGTTTCACACCATGCCCCTAAATTGCTCAAATTCGCCTTCTCCAGCGGATGCAAGCTGCTGCCGCCACCGCGCAAAAAGGCTATCGTCTGCGCCACCTTTTCGGTATAGTGCGCCGCCCCCTCATTCCATCCCGCCCGGTTTGACTCATGCCGCCGCCGTACCTCGGCCTTGTCAATTGCCAGCGGCTCCATTCGCCCCAGGTGATCGTCAATTTTGTGTTCGTCGTCTTGCATGTCTGTATCTCAAAAAGGGTTGCTCTGTGTCATTCCCATAAGTTCAGGCAAGCCCACACCACGCCACCGCGCAGTGCGGGTCCAGGAATAGTTGCCAAGATTGTAATATGCGCTCATCATCTAGGATGATAGCGTGAGCGTTTCATTATGTCACACTTTGACAGTATAAGGAGGAAATAAATTGCGTTTTGGTTTGGTTCGGAATTGGGTTAATGGCAAGGGGTATTTAAAGACTAGGGAAGCTTGAGACTATAGCAAATTGTAAGGTGGGTTAGAAACGGCCGTTTTCCTTCAGCTCCAAGATCCCCTACATATGGAAAAATACAGCAGAGGTAAAAATGCTAGAGGAAATCATTTCTGAGTTGGCACATTTAGCAGACCTTGAAACATATGCCTGTCGGGTTTGGAGATACCAGGCGGCTCATTCAGAGATGCTGATTCGTTTTCACAAGGAGCAAGAGTTTGATGAGAATAGTTTCTTTTTGTTATTCTCAAGGGTTGCTTATTTTGAAGGCCCTATGGTGTGGAAGGGGGCAGCCTTTTCTATTGGGGCATTTGAAGAGTGCAAACAAACATTGGCCCGACTAAGGATTTGGAAGGAGACGTGGTCTGATGAAATAATGAAAGATGTTTACAGATTGTACAAACTAGAGTTAGACGCAACCCAAGTGAGAATAATAGCTAGTCCAATGGTGGATGTAGGAAATTGGTTCGATTTGCCCTTTACAGTACAACAGTCGTTTTAGCCAAGACTTTTTGTGGGTCGGTTGGTAGATGGGGGAGAATGGTTTCACTATATCCAGTCCATTTATTTCATTCCCAATCCTCAATGCTCAAGCCAGAAACGCGGCTGAATTCTCTGACATTGTGTGTTACAAGAGTCAGTTGATTTGCCAATGCAATAGCGGCAATCATCAGGTCATTGGGTCCAATAGGTATACCTTGGGTCGCAAGGTTGGCCCGAATCTGGCCGTATTGCTCGGCTGCAGCATCATCAAAAGAAAAAGAACGCAATGGTGCTAAAAACCGTAGTTGATGCCCCAATGTTCGTTCTGGGTTTTGACTTCGTTGTGCCCCATAGAAAAGCTCGGCTTTCACAACCGAACAAACTACTATCTCTTCTGGCGATTCTTGCTGCAAACGGCGCATAACTGGCTGCGATTGCCCGTTTAAGTAACGGATGCAAACATTGGTATCCAATAGATAGGTCATATAATCTCTTCTCGCACCTCAAACGCATCTTGTTCGGGTCGTTCTATAGGGTCATGACGCAAGGCACCAAAAGTCTGGTCGAAATAATGTAGCGGCCAGTCAGGATGTGGTGATACCTCTGCCAACGCCAAATTGCTTGCTAAAAACTGCATCAGGCGCAGCTTTTCTCGTTTATTTAATTTATCTACTAAAGGGAGCAAATCCTCAGCAACACGCATGGTAGCCTCTACAAATGAACAGTGAATCTTGGTTGTTACAGCAAACGGCCGTTTCCTCACTCCCCCCAGTATAAAACCAACCCACCCATTAGCCAAGACCCTCTCCGCGTCTTTCCGCGTCTAACACCCGCCTAAACCTGACAAAAGATGTCAGGTATTACCCTTATCCTGTTGGTTAGCGGGGAAAGGGGAACTATGCTAAACTAAT
>JAGQGA010000030.1:2143-18601 GCA_020432595.1 Anaerolineales bacterium
CCTAAACCTGACAAAAGATGTCAGGTATTACCCTTATCCTGTTGGTTAGCGGGGAAAGGGGAACTATGCTAAACTAATGTAGAACGCATGTTCAGCCAAAACAAACCTTTGGACAGGATAGGGCAAATGGAACCAAACAACATTGTGGTGCGCGGGGCGCGGCAGCATAATTTGAAAGGCGTGGACGTGGTGATTCCGCGCAACAAGCTGGTGGTACTCACCGGGGTCAGCGGCAGCGGCAAATCATCGCTGGCATTTGACACCATCTACGCTGAAGGGCAGCGGCGGTACGTCGAGAGCTTATCTTCTTACGCCCGGCAATTTTTGGGGCAGATGGAAAAGCCCAAAGTAGACGCTATTACCGGCCTTAGTCCGGCCATTGCCATCGAGCAAAAGGCGGTGAGCAAAAACCCGCGCTCCACCGTGGGCACCGTTACCGAGGTGATGGATTATTTGCGGGTGCTGTTTGCCCGCGTGGGCGTGCCCCACTGCCCCGACTGCGGCCGGGTGGTGCGTCCGCAAAGCGCCCAGATGATTGCTGACCAGTTGGCGAGCCGGCCGGCCGGAACCCGCTTCCAACTTCTGGCTCCCATTGCCCGCAACCGCAAAGGCACCCATGCCGATGCCTTTGCCCAGGCGCGGCAAGACGGCTTTGTTCGCGTGCGGGTCAACGGCACTGTTTATGATTTGGGTCAGCAGCCTGCGCTCAACAAAAAGAAGAAGCATAATGTAGAAATCGTCGTAGACCGTTTGCAGGTGCCGGAAACGGTCTACGAACCCTTTATGGCGCGGCTGGTGGATTCCGTGGAAACGACGCTCAAAGTGGGCAGCGGGCTGCTGGTAGCCGATTTGGGCGAAGAGGAGCTGCTGCTGAGTGAACACAACGCCTGCGCCCACTGCGGCACCAGCTTCCCCGAACTGTCGCCGCAGTTGTTTAGCTTCAATTCGCCGCTGGGGATGTGTCCGGCGTGCAACGGCATTGGCACTCAGCTACAGGTTGATCCCGAACTGCTGATTGCCGACCCAGAGTTATCTATTTTGGATGGAGCCACGCGCTGGTATGGCAATTTGCGGAAGAAGAATACGAGCTGGACGGAGCATTCGCTGCGTTCGGTGGCGCAGCATTATGGCGTTGATTTAGAACTGCCGTGGAAAGATCTGCCGGAAACGTTCCGCCATGTGCTGCTGCACGGCTCTGGCAAGGAAAAGATACGGTTTACCTTTCAGAACGAGTGGGCGGAGGGGAGTTGGAGCGGGGAGAGCTTGCGGCCGTCGCGGGGCATTGTTAATGACGTAATGCGGCTGTTTCATCAAACCAGTTCCGAGGAGCAGCGGCGCAAATATGGGGCTTATATGAACCAGCAGCCATGCCCCACCTGCCAGGGGTCGCGGCTGCGGCCAGAGGCACGGGCGACATTGGTGGCGGGACAGTCGTTGGAGACGGTGAGCGGCATGTCCATTGCCGATGCCCACACCTGGATTGTGGGGCTGTCGCGGCAAACCAATGGGCTGGGGGCAATGGGGGTGAATGGCAACGGGGCAGGCAAGAAAAATGTGCCGGGGCTGGATGAGGAGCAGTTTGAGATTGCGGAGGAGGTGCTGAAGGAGATTCGGGATCGGCTGCAGTTTATGCTCAATGTGGGGCTGCATTATTTGACGCTGGATCGGCCGGCACCCACGCTGTCAGGGGGCGAGTCGCAGCGTATTCGGCTGGCGAGCCAGATTGGGTGTGGGCTGGTGGGGGTACTGTATATTTTGGATGAGCCTTCGATTGGGCTGCACGCCCGCGACAACCGTGCCTTGCTGGAAACGTTGCTGCGGCTGCGTGACATGGGCAACACGGTGCTGGTGGTGGAGCATGATGAAGAGACGATGCGGGAGTCGGATTGGCTGGTAGACTTGGGGCCGGGGGCGGGAGTTCTGGGTGGCCGGGTGACGGCGGCGGGGTCGCCGCAGCAGGTAGCGGCGCAGCCGGATTCGCTGACGGGGCAATATTTGCGCGGTGAGCGGCGGATTACGGCTCCGAATGGGGGGAGGAGGAGAGAGGTGGGGGAAAACGGCCGTTTATCCCTCATTGGCGCTCGTCTCCACAACCTCAAAAACGTTACCGCTACCTTCCCCCTCGGTACCCTCATCTGCATCACTGGCGTAAGCGGCAGCGGCAAAAGCAGCCTTATTTCGGAAACGCTCCACCCCGCCCTCGCACAAGTGCTGCATCAGGCTCAAACACAGCCGGGGCCATACGGCCGTTTAGAAGGAATTGAACATCTCGATAAGGTCATCAACATCACCCAAGACCCCATTGGCCGCACCCCCCGCTCCAACCCCGCCACCTATGTCAAACTCTTTGACGAAATCCGACAGGTTTTTGCTTCAACGCCAGAAGCCAAAGCGCGGGGCTACAAATCCGGCCGCTTCAGCTTCAACGTCAAAGGAGGACGGTGCGAAGCGTGTGACGGCTACGGCCAGCGCAAAGTCGAAATGCACTTCCTGGCCGACGTGTGGGTGCTGTGCCGCGAATGCCACGGCCACCGCTTTAACCGCGAAACGCTGGCCGTCACCTACAAAGGCAAAACCATTGCTGATGTTTTAGAAATGGACGTGCAAGAGGCACTTGAATTTTTTAGCAGCCACCCCAAAATTGCCCGGCAGCTACAAACGCTCCATGATGTAGGGCTGGATTATATCAAGCTTGGACAAAGTGCCTTGACGCTAAGCGGTGGCGAGGCGCAGCGGATTAAGCTGGCGAAAGAGCTGAGCCGGGTGGCAACGGGACGCACCGTCTACATCTTGGATGAACCCACTACCGGGCTGCACTTTGCCGATGTGCAAAAGCTGCTCGACGTGCTGCATCGGCTGGTGGACGCTGGCAACACGGTGATTGTGATAGAGCATAACCTGGATGTCATCAAAACGGCCGATTGGCTGATTGACCTGGGGCCGGAAGGGGGTGAAGGGGGTGGCGAAATTTTGGCACAGGGAACACCTGAAGCAGTGGCCCAGATGGCAGAAAGCCATACGGGTCAATTCTTGCGCCAACTGTTGCCGCTACCAAGTTGATGCGTGGTGCGTAGTACGTGCATACACGCACCACGCACCACATAAGGCGTGTCAACTCATAAGGCCAGATTTTGCAAAGTATGGCTATGGCACAGGGAAAAACTCCGCGCTTTGCTCGTTTGCAGCCTCAATCGCTTCATCAACTGTTTCAATACCATAGAAAGCATTTTCAATGTGTTTGCTGACAATCCCTTCTATGTCGCTCCAGGTTGCCATAAGGGGCAAGTGGCGCATTCCGGGTACAGCATCCAGAAAAACCCGACTGTTGGCGGGTTTAGCACTTGGGTCAAGAAAGCTTTCTGATTCAGCCAACGCCTTACGTGATGGCACGGTGCGCCCCGTTTGGGCAAGGATCGTTTGCCCCTCAACCCCGCTGGCAAATTCGATAAAAGCCCAGGTGGCATCCTTTTGCCGGCCGGCTGCGGCCATGCAAAACGCATCAGAGTGCAATACGCTCGCCCGCTGTTGGCTAACGGGTAAGGCCGCCACGTCCCAATCAAAGCTTTCAATCAGGCGGAACTCAGGCACTGCCCGGCGACTGTCCACAAACATTGCCATCCGCCCATTTACAAACCGGCTCAGGCTGCTTTCGGCTTCTTCAGCTACAGCATCAGGGACGACGTGGTGTTCTGTTTGCAAGCCAACAAACCACGCCAATGCTGCTTTGCTCTCTGGGCTGTCAAGTGCCAAGCCGGCCGGTGCGGCTTCATCATCAAGAACCTCACCACCATTCATCCAGATAAAAGGCGCGGCGCGTACAATTGTTGCCTCCATGCCCAAACCATAAATATCGGCCGTTCCATCCCCATCTTGATCCTGCGTCAATGCCTGAGCCGTTGTGACAAATTCATCCCAATGCCAATCGTCGCCTGGGTAAGCAATCCCAGCGGCGTTAAACAAATCCTTATTGTAATAGACAACTGGGCTGGAAATATTTTGGGGCATACACATTTGCTTGCCCTGCCACTGGAACGCGGTTAACGCTTCAACATAATAGTCATCGGCACGAATCAGCGTACTCGCCGCAAGGTAATCGGTTAACGGTTCAATGGCATTGGCTGCAAAGAAGTGACCAAGATGGCGATAGTTGATCAGAAACACATCGGGGGGCGTGCCGGCCGCAAAATCGGCCGCCAGTCGTTTACGAAAGTCACCACCGCTGGGGATGTTGATCAAATTGATGCTTATGTCGGTGTGTTCGGTACTAAAGGCATCAATCAACGTTTGGTAAGCAGTTTGATCCGTAGGATCGCCAGAAATCAGGAAAGTTAGCTCGGTGAATACTGCCCCCTCCTCAGCCACAGGTGACGTTGGAGCTTGAATGGTGGTGCAGGCGGCAAGAAAAGCGACAAGCAAAGAGAAAAATAAAACTTGTTGGCGTGACATAGTTAGACCCTAAATCCAGATTGCGTAAGAAAGTGACAAAGGTGTTAGCCTCGTAATAAACGTGTTAAGGGCGATTCGTTGCGAATAAAGTATTGCATAATCAGATAAACCAGAATTACAGGGGCCGTCATCACCATGACGGCTGCTAACAGCAGCGACCAGTTGGTGACGGCCATCTGCTGCAACATGCGTAAGCCAACGGCCAGCGTATATCGTTCTTCTGATTTGATAAAGAGCAATGGATCCACAAAATCGCTCCAGTAGTGGGTAAAGGTAAGCAGCAAAACCGCCAGTGCCGTGGGGTGTGCCATTGGCAGCGCAATGAGCCGCCAGATAAGCAATGCACTGGCTCCTTCAAGCCGTGCCGATTCAAACAACTCTTGCGGTACGCGGCGAAAAGTCCAATAAAACATCAGCACATAGAGCGATTTGGTGCCCATGAAGGCGGGAGCAAACAAAGCCGTGTAAGTGTCAATAAGCCCCAGCAGGGTGAAAATGACGTAACGTGGCAGCCAGACGGCTGCACTGGGTACCATCAGTAGGATGATTGCCAACCCAACCAGCCATCCTTGCCACCGTTTGGGCAACTGCACCATGGCAAAACCGGCCCACGATGCTGTCAATAATGTCAAGAGTGCCCCAACGGTGCTGACCAAGATTGAGTTGCCAATTTGCCGCCCAAGGGGAATCAGGTGGAATATGGTGCTGTAGTTTGACCAGGCTAATGGTTGCGGCAGCCATTCCAACGTGCGGGGGGGTGGTAGCCCCACCGGGCGCAGTGAATTGGTAACAACCCAAAGCAAAGGGGTCACGAAGAGCAGGGTGATTGTGATTGCGGCCACTTGCCAAAGAAGGCTTTCAAGGAAGCTAGATTTCATCAGTGTAGCCCCAACCACCCAGCAAACGATAGACTAGCCACAGTAGAATGCCCATGACCACGAACATGACCAGCAGCATGGACGCGGCGTGACCAAGGCGAAAGTGGCTAAACGCCTCGTCATAAATGAGATAGGGAAGCAGCAGGGTGGCGTAGCCTGGCCCCCCTTCGGTCATCATATAGACCGGGGCAAAACTGCTTTGGGTGCTGAGCAAGATGTCGCGTAGCAGCAGCAGCAGCAGCCACGGTGTTAATAGCGGCAAAATAATGTGGCGTAGGATCTGCCAGCGGTTACCGCCATCAAGCGCGGCGGCGTGAAAGTAGGCGGGGGGGATGCCCTGCAAGGCGGCAATTAGCACAAACATGCCTTCGCCTAGCCGAAAACACGACATGAAGATGAGCGATGGCAGGGCGGTGGCCGTGTTGACAAGCCAGGCTTGTTCTGGCAACCCGACCCAGCCGAGGAGTTTGTTGAGTGGGCCATAGAGAGGGTTGAAAATCCACAGCCAAATGAGAGCATAGGCCACTTCGGGAATAACGGAGGGTAAAAAGGCGGCAATGCGATATTCGCGCACGCCGTAATGCTGGTGGTAAAGCAGTAAGGCCAGCAGCAGCGCCCCTAGTAGCTGCAAAGGGGCAGAAAAGCTGACATAGATGAGCGAATTTCGTACTGCGATCCAGAAAACGTCGCGTTGGAAGATGGTGATGAAATTTTGCAAGCCGTTCCACTGGGGTGGGGTGAAGGCGTTGTAGCTGGTGAAGGCGAGGAAGATGGTTAGCAGCATGGGTAGGAGAAGGAGAACGGCCGTTCCCAGCAAAAAAGGTGTTAGCAGCAAACCCAACTCCAACTGATAATAAGAGACGTGGCGGTTGTGCCAGAAAGCTAATATTTTTTTACGCAGTATCACAGAATCAAGTAATCCCTCATTTTGCTGCATTCGTCAACCCATTTTTAAAATTGGAAGCGGCCGACCGCAAATTGGCTAATTTATCAAAAAACCCTAAAATTTGGCACAAGCAATTAGTTAAAACCAAGAGATTGGGAATGAGCAAAGCATCTGACAGTTACCAATCTCTTCTTTTGAGGAGTTCTCATATGTCCCACGATTTCATCTTTTCCGGCTCCGTTACAGAGTTAGACCCTGACCTGAAGCGATTGCTGGATTTGGAAAACCGCCGCCAGGATGAAACCATCATTCTGGTCGCCTCAGAAAGTGCAGCACCTGATGCCGTTAACGAAGCATTGAGCAGCGGCTTTGGCAACATTTATGCTGAAGGGTACCCACGCGAGGAAAGCCGCAAGCAGGCCACCAGCGCCATTCTGGACATTGATGCCGAGTTAGCCCACTACCGTCGCTACAGCGACCCGCGTTATTACAAGGGGGTTGAATACGCCGACGTGTTAGAAGCCCTGACTCGCCGCCGTGCCGCCGAACTGTTTGCTGCCAACGGCATCAGTGCCGACAACCTGTTTGTCAATGTGCAGCCATTGAGCGGCGCACCGGCCAACAACGCCGTTTACACGGCGCTTATTCAGCCGGGCGATACCATTATGGGGCTGAACCTGAATGACGGCGGACACCTTTCCCACGGTGCCCGCGCCAACCGCACCGGCAAGCTGTACAACAGCGTCCCCTACTATGTTGATGAGCAGACCGAGCTGCTGGATTACGATGCCATTGAAAAAATTGCGCTGGAAGCCAAGCCCCAAATCATTGTGGCTGGGTATTCGGCTTATCCGATGGTTGTTGACTGGCGGCGATTCCGCGCCATCGCCGACAAGTGCGGGGCGTATTTGCTGGCTGATATTGCCCACATTTCGGGGCTGGTTGCCAGCGGCGTTCACCCCAGCCCCATTGGCATTGCCGATGTGGTGTCTACGACGACGCACAAAAGTTTGTGCGGGCCACGCGGGGCGATGATTATGACCCATCGGCGGGACGTGGCGCGGAAGATTGACCGCGCCGTCTTTCCTGGTGAACAGGGCGGGCCGCATCTGAACACCATTGCTGCGCTGTCGGTGGCACTGAAGCTGGCAAAATCGGAGCAGTTTGTGGCGTTGCAGCAGCGTATTGTGAGCAACGCCCGGCGGCTGGCGCAAAAGCTGAACGAGCATGGGCTGCGGATTGTGGGGGGGGGCAGCGAAAACCATTTGCTGCTGGTGGACTGCAAGAGCGTGAGTGCCAATGGGGTGCATTTGTCGGGCGACATGGCGGCGCGGATTTTGGATGTGGCTGGGATTGTGCTGAATCGCAACACGATTCCGGGGGACAAAGGGGCGTTTAACCCCACCGGGCTGCGAATTGGCACGGTGTGGATTAGCCAGCTTGGGTTTGGCGATGCCGAGATTGATATGCTGGCGGAGGCGATTGCCACGGTACTGAATGGGTGTACACCATTTACCTATGCCGCGCCGGGGGGCAAGACGGATTTGCGGGCGAAGGTGAGCTATGCGGCGTTGCAGCACGGGCGGGCGCTGGTGCGGAAGCTACGGCGGCTGGGGGATGTGGCGGCAGCGGGCAGCAGCGTGGCAATTCGCGGCGATAAGGCCAGTGAGTTTTTGCATTTGGCTTTGGCGAGCGATGTGGCGGCGTTGGGCAATGGCGACACGCAGGGAACGTATTTGTTTGTGGATGGTGAAGGGGTGGCTGGCGTGGTGCAGCGGGTGGCGGATGACCAATACCATTTGCATGTGGCGGACAAGGGGCTGGCGGGGGAAACGGCCGTTTGGCTGCAAGCGCTTTCCGATGGTTATGCCCAATTTGACGACCTGCACGGCAAGCTGCCAGGGCCGGTAGTGGTGACAACCTTCACGCCGGAAAATCCGGTGGCGGTGACGGGGGACGAAACGGCCGTTATTCGCACCAAACCCTATTTTGTCGGCCAGCAAAACGTGGTCGGTGGCGAGCCACTGCCCGCTTTTAGCTGGGACGAACCCACCGACCCGCCCCTGCTGCGGACGCGACTGTATGATACCCACGTCGCTTTGGGGGGCAAAATGGTGCCGTTTGGCGGCTACGAAATGCCGGTTTGGTATGGTGGCGTGAGCGAGGAACACCGCGCCGTGCGCGAAACGGCTGGTTTATTTGACGTCAGCCATATGGGGGTGCTGGAAGCCAGTGGCCCGCACGTGGTGGATTTTCTCAACGCGGTGACGACGAATGATGTGACGACGCTGGCAAACGGCCGTTCGCAATATACCTACCTGCTTTTCCCCGATGGCTCGGTGGTGGATGACCTGCTGGTGTATCGCCGCAGCGACAACCGCTTTTTGCTGGTGGTCAATGCTTCCAACAACGACAAGGATTGGGCGTGGCTGAATGCGGTGAATGAGGGAAAGGTGCAGATTGATGGGAAACGGCCGTTTGCCCGTATCACCCACCCCGTCACCCTGCGCGACCTGCGCGACCTGGCGCACGGAGCCGACTGTCGCGTAGACATCGCCCTGCAAGGCCCTGCCAGCCTAGACATTTTGCTGGCTCTCGGTGGCGACAGCAGACTGCTGCTTGATCTCAAAAAGCTTCCCTGGGCTGGGCTGCTTGAAGGGACACTTGGTGGGTTTGACCTCATCATTTCCCGCACCGGCTATACTGGCGAGCGCGTGGCTTACGAATTGTTTGTTCATCCCGACCAGGTGGTGGATTTTTGGAATGCGCTGCTGAAAGTTGGGGAACCGTTTGGCATTAAGCCGTGCGGTCTGGCCGCCCGCGACAGCACCCGCACCGAAGCCGGGCTGCCGCTTTACGGCCATGAACTGGCTGGAAACCATCATTTAACCCCCGGTGATGCTGGGTTTGCCAGCTTCCTCAAGCTGTGGAAGCCGTTTTTCGTTGGCCGCGATGCTTTTATTGCCAGCGAAGCCGGCCGCAGTCGTGAGTTGGTGCGCTTCCGTATGAACGAGAAAGGGGTGCGCCGCCCCGAAACGGGTGACCCAATTTTGGATAAGCGGGGCAAGGTGATCGGCCATGTCACCAGTTGTGCCCTGGATAGTGAGGGGTATTTGTTGGGGCAGGCGATTGTTCCGGCCGGCATGGGCAGTGAAGGCACGCAGCTTGCCATTTACCAAACGGGTGGCGGTAGCCGCGCGCTGAAGCTGCCTAGCAGCAACGCCCTCGGCCAACGGTTCCCGGTGCCGGATGGGGCTACAGTGCTGTCACGCTTCCCCAGCCGCAAGAAGTAGATCAAACACCACAATTACAGTGATAAAATGCAGCTGTAGGACAAGTTCACAAACTTGTCCTACAGTATTTCTATGGCAAAAAAAAGTTCTGGCTTAACCTACCCCCTTTCAGCACTTAGAGCAGCTGTTCTGCATACCCAACACTTGACCGCACCCAACGACGCAATAATGGCACCGACATCTGATGCCATCGTGAATTTGGTTCAAGCGCTGGGCTATATTCAGATTGACACGCTGCATGTGGTTAACCGTGCCCATTACGTAACGTTGTGGGCACGATTCGGCTCCTACGACATCGAGGACTTCCACAAGCTTATTTACCATGACGGGCAGCGCAGGCTTTATGAAGGTTGGGGTCATGCGGCCAGCATTATCCCACTGCAGCATTATCGCTTCCACCGCTGGCGGATAGATCGGGAGGTTAGCTATAACCCCAGCTTTCATGAGTGGGCAAGCAAAACGGGCAACCGCGAACTGGCTATGCAAACTCTGGAGCGTATCCGTATGGAAGGTGGGCTGCGCGTTGGTGATTTTGAGGATAAAGATGCCCAACGGGGCGAATGGTACGATTGGCGGCCTTCTAAAAACGCATTGGAAGCCCTGTTTGCCTGGGGTGATTTGATGGTGGCGGATCGGCTAAATTTTCAACGGGTCTACGATGTTAGAGAGCGCGTTTTGCCAGAATGGGTTGACACTACGCCAGTTGAGCCAGACGCAGCCCGCCGCTTTTGCTTGGAACAGGCGGCCAAAGGGCTGGGTGTTTTTGAGCCGCGTCATCTGACCTTTTACGCCTATATGCGGGCAACGCCCGCCCGTTTGCTGGTTAAAGAGCTAATTAAGGACGGGGTGGTGGTTGAGATTCAGGGTGAGTCCATAAACGGCCGTAAAACGTGGCTGGTACATCGTGACAACCTGCCGCTGCTGCAGCGGGCAGCAGAGGGGGAGGTCAGAGCAGCGCGCACCACTTTTTTGGCACCTTTTGACTCGTTGTTCTGGGCAGGGGATCGGGATCAAAAGTTGTGGGGGTTTAACCAACTGCTGGAGTGCTATAAGCCGGCCGACCAGCGTGTTTACGGCTACTTTAGCTTCCCTATTCTGCACAAAGATCGGCTGGTGGGGCGCTTTGACCCCAAGCTGGATCGCCAATCGGGGGTGCTGTATCTGAATGCGCTTTATCTTGAGCCAGATGTTGCACCAGATGATGAGCTTATTGCCGGGGTTGCCGCCGCCATGCGTGACTTCCTGGCCTGGCATGGGGCGACAGAGCTTAAGATTGAGAAAAGTGAGCCAGCAGCGTTTGGCGAAAAGCTGCTGCGGGTACTGTAGCATTGTTGGGAGGAATAAAACAATGGCAACTGTACAGGGAATCGGTGGAGTGTTTATTGATAGCATGGATGCCGCGAAGCTTGCTCAATGGTATGAGGAAAAGTTAGGCATTGGGATGGAGGTGCATCCCGATGGGATTGGTTATTACCATGTCTTTCCCACCCGCGATGCGGCTACGTCACGCCTGCGAGAGAACCCGGTTTTTGCCATTAATCAGGCCACGGAGGCGTTGGCAGAAACGGGGCGTGGCTTTGTGCTCAATTTGCGGGTGGATGATTTGGCGGCATTGCTGGAACAGCTTCGCGCCCACAATGTGGTGGTTGAAAATCGCGTTCTTGAATGGGAGCGGGGGAAACATGGCTGGATTCGGGACTTGGATGGCAATCGGGTTGAGCTTTATGAAGAGATTATGCCAGATTAAGAGCCATTAACAATGTTGCCTTCCATGAAGCCTACGATAAGATTAGCCCGTGTGGTTGCCTTCACCAACTACTTAATACCTACAGACCACCTACGGTGTACCCCTTTTGTCCCCATTCTACTTATAGAAAGCCACATCAGTTTAGACTATACTGAACACACCTAGCAAGTAAGTTGTACACAAATCACCACAGCACCGCTTGAGCGGTACGGTGCAAAATCAGATGTAGTATAGCTTTTGCCTAATAAACTATTCAGCATAAGGTACAAGCTATAAACAGAAATATTGTATTAAGGAGAATAATCATGTTTGGTAACAGCTAATCAAAAAACTGTAAGAATAGCATCATTTTCACATACTGATTGTTTTTTGAACACCCAAAAGATATGGGAAGGTAAAGACACCAAAATTGAGCTGAGTACAGTAGAGGCAGGTTGGCAAACTGCTCAATGGGTTTTAGAGAAGGAGTCTGCTGGTCAGTATAAAATTAGGAACCGAGGATTATCCAACAACCAATATCTAAATATTAGATACAATCAAGATGGACAAATCTATTCTTTGGGTGTAGACCCATATCCAACTGATGATCCAGACCGAGCAGCCTACTTTAAATGGGAAATTTGGGTCTACAATTATGGTTTTAATGTTATTTGTACGATTTCAAATTTAAATGCGTTAGCTGGAGCAGGAAATAGTTTGCAAAAACTGCATATAACGGCTGGCAATGGAGTGTTGAGTAACGCTTTTTATCCCGATGATGATTTAGAAGTTGGTAAACAGCCAATGAAAAGTGGGGCTTCTGAAGAATTTAAAAATCGATATTTAAAGATAGTAAATGGCTGGATTTTGTCAACCTACGATAATGTAGTTAATCCAAACTTTGATCTCCGAGCCAAAATTTCAACGAATGCTCGCATGTATACAGGTGATCCAGGATTATTGGATTAACCTCCACGATCTACGGGAATTCTTGCTGGATTCTATTTAATAATGATTGGTTATCAAGTTGGATTGCTAATTGATAAGCCGCTTGTTTTGCTTTTTCCGCTGCTTCGGCTTTATCCATTAGACGATATAATTGAGCTAGGCCTAAATATGAGAAGGCTTGACTGAGGACAAGATCATGGCTTAGAAAAATGCTGAGACTTTGCTTCATAAATGTTAAAGCTTTCTCGTAGTTACCTTTCCGTTTATAAATAACACTTAGTTGGCGTAGTACAAGCCCTTCAATTCGTTTGCGCCCTGTTCGCCGTAAGATGGACAGGCTTTCTTGGGCAATAGCCAATCCTTGATCCAGCTTCCCTTGGCCTAAATAGATTGTCGTCAGAGCAGATAAATTGGTTGCTAATTGGGTTTGATCCTGTATTTCCGCACTTATTTTTATGGCTACTGAAGCGAGTATTTCAGCTTGAGCATAATCGCCCCGTTTTGCAGCAATATCAGCTTGCATCCGCAGCACATCTATTTTGCCAGAATAGTTTTTGGCTACCTCATAATAGCTTACTGCTTCAGCTAATAAGGTATCAGCATCATCAAGACGGAAACCATCGGCAAAGGCGATTGACGCTTCATAGAAAAGAATGTCGCCTAACCCTTGGGTGTTTGGTGAAATGTTTAAAATGGCTTTACAGTTGTTAAGCCAATCTGTTGCTTTGTCGTATTGACCTCGTTCAATAGCCATTCGGGCGAGATGCGTTTGTGTTTGCACCAACCCATCCTCTTCTTCAAGCATATAGTAATGTTTGAGGCTTTGTGTTAAGTGGGTTTCGGCCGATTCGTAATCATTTTGTTCCAAACAGGCAAGCCCCCAACGGAGCAAAATGAGAGCCTCTTTTTGTGTGGCATCGCCTAATGTTTGTGCTGCTTCAAGGGCAAAACGGTAGGCTTGACGAGCTTGGTTGTAATGTCCACGAGCAACCCAAGCTGGCGTTAGACCGTCGGCTAAAGCCAATAGTTGGGTGGGTAGCTGTAATTGGTGGGCAAGGTGAATAACGGCCGTTATTTGCTCCCACTCTGGCTCCAACTGCTCATAATCTGTGCCCACTTCCTGGATAAAAGCAAGATAATAAGCAATAAGCCGTTGCTGCTGTTCATATTGCTCCTTTTCAGACTGCGCCAGCTTTTCGGTGGCAAAGTCAGCCAGCAATGGATGCTGGCGGTAGCGTTTTTCACCGTCTTCGGCAACGAGGGAAAGGGTAGCTAACGTATATAGCGCATCTTCTGTTTTCCACAAAGCCTGATTAATGACAGCGGCCAGAGCTTGGGGTAAAAACGGCCGTCCCGCAAAATGGCTCAAAGCCGCAAAAATTTGCTTGCTGGCCGCACTTAGCCCCTCCCAACTCACCTGAAACGAAGTCCGCACCGCCAAATCGCCAATCTCCAGCCCTAATCGTTGCTGCATGTCTTCCAGCCGCTGCGCTAAATCGGCCAAACGCATACGCGGACGGGATAGCAAACGCTTGGCTGCAATCTCCACCGCCAACGGCAGATGATGGAGCAGTTGCCCGATTTTGGCCGCCGCCACTATCTCGTCGGGGGTTGCCATGAGCCGCGCTTCGCCCACAATTTGGCGCAAAAGCTGTTGGCTTGCAGTGGGTTCTAATTCAGTCAAAGAGATTGGTGTGGCATTTAAGGCGGCGGCTACATCCAAGTTACGGGTTGTAATCAAGGTTACTGTACGTTCGCCATGTGGCAGCAGGGGGCGAGCCAAGGCCGCATCCTCTACATTGTCAATCACCACCAACACATGCTTGTCTGCCAGCATATCCCGCACGGCAATTGCTTTGCTGTCCAAGTCGCTAATGCCGTTAAAATCATTGCCATAGGCGCGTGCCCAAAGCTCCAGCGTGTTAAAAACGTCGCTTGTTTTGTTATTGCCCCATAAAACGCCGTCGGCAAAGCGGGGTTTAAGCTGGTGGGCGACATAGGTAGCGAACGTTGTTTTGCCAACGCCGCCCATGCCAGCAATGGCGATGTAGATGGCCTGCTGACGATGGGTTTGCAAGATATGCTGGATGCGCTGCAACTCGGCTTCCCGGCCGACAAAGTGGGGAGGGAGCGGTGGGGCATGGAAGGGGATGTTGGGCTGTGGTGCGGAAAAAACGGCCGTTTTCCCCCCTCCTCTTTTCTCCACCCTCTCAATCTCACCCGCCAAAATCCGATCATACAGCGCATCCGTTTCTGGGGCTGGGCCGACCCCCAACTCGGCCATGAGCGCATTACACAGCAGATCATATTGCGCTAACGCTTGCGCCCGCTGCCCCTGCTGGGCAAGCAGCAACATGCGCTGGCAGTGGGCACTTTCCAGCCAGGGGAAGAAACTAAGCAGCCGTTGGGTTGTCTCCAGGGCGGCTTCGGGCTGCTGTTGCGCGGCGTAGCTGTTGCTGAGGCGCGTCATCGCGTCAATAGCCTGTTGTGCCAACTGTTCCCGTTGGGCAACAAGCCAGTTTTCAAAGAGCGAGCTATCGCCAACGGCAAATTGGTCGAGGAAGGCACCTTGGTAGAGAACGGCCGTTTTTTGCAACATTTCGGTGCAGGTAGGGCAGGTCAGGGGGTCGGGGTGGTGGTGGCGGCGAACGGCCGTTAAGCCCCGTTCAAAGCCCACCACATCCACAGCCAGCCCTGCTTCATTCGCCAAACTAATCGTTCGGGTGCTGCTTTGCACCCATGTTGCGGCTGGCCCTAAATCTTTGCGTAACGCTGTTAGCGTTTGTGACAAATTCCGCCGCGCCCGTTCTTCTGCATAATCAGGCCACAGCAACCCTGCCAAACGGGAGCGTTCCTGCGTCTGCCCCACCGTCACCGACAGGTACGCCAGTAAGGCGCGGGTTTTTTGGCTGTAGAAATGGGTTAACGGCCGTTTGTCCACCCACACCCGAAACCCGCCCAAACAGTGTACTTCCAGCAAACTTTCAGTCTCTCCTTCTTTGTTGTTCATGACAGTTTTATGACACCCTCAAAACTCTCTTCTTTTATGCTCAAGCCATACACAAACACCACAGCTTAGGGCAACGAGTTCTTGCAAGCTAGCAATCGCTAGGGAATTTCATCTTCAAGCCCTCTTTATCTAACCAAACGTTCGACCACATATAGGAGATTTAGATGAACAGCTTGAGAATGAAACAAACGATTGCCGCAGCCTGGTTAGCTCTATTCCTTACCTTTGGTGGGACTGTCCTGCACACCCGCTTTAATTTTGACGACATCCCTGTAACCTACGCCTGTGAAGGATTGGGTGAAAGCAGTGGGGGTGGGTGCTAACAGCCTGCCGGAGAAGCCAAGCAAGAATTCTTGACAGGATGACAGGATTTTTAGGATTAGCATTAAAAATCCTGTTAATCCTGTTAATCCTGTCTAAACATTTTTGCTTCACCCGGCCATCAGTGCCTGAATCCGTTGCTGTCCCGCATCATCATTTAAGGTGCGATAGCCAGCGAGTGCGGCTTTAAAATAACGATTAACTTGTTCCCACTGCTGATTGTGCCGATAAATCGCGCCTAACCCTTCCCAACATTTATACACCCCAAGTAGATCGGCGTGGTGCTGATAAATAATTTCGGCTTGCTGGATCAAGGTTTGGGCCTGTTCAAGCTCGCCTAATCGCTCATATGAAACAGCCAGATTAAGATAGATGCCAGCCCGTTTCCCCGTCTCGCCACTCTTTTCAATACAGTCCAGGGCTTGGTTTAGATAATTAACGGCCGTTTCATACCGCCCCATCTCATTACAAAGATAGCCCAAGTTGGTTAGCCCCGTAGACAACCCGTGCCAATCCCCCATTGTTTCCCAAATTTGGCAGGCAAGCTGTAGATGATTGTTCGCCTGCTCCCAATTTTGTTGCTTCTGGAAAAGCACCCCTAAATGGTTGTGGGTGTGCGCTTGCCCGTGCGGATAAGCCAACACATCAAAAATGTGCAGCGCAACACATGATAACTGCTCGGCTCGCCACCAATGCCCCTCACTAATAAACGCAAACCCTAAATTGGAGCAGGCACGAGCCAGCTCCAGCCTGTTACCGACTTGCCGCGCCAGCCTGATGACGCGACGATAGTTGGCAATCACCGCCTCTATCTCCCGCTGCCGCTGCAAAATGCGCCCGCGCATGATGGTAAGCTGAATTTCTCCCTCCAGATCAAACAAATGCTGCGCCTTGCCTATGGCCATATTAAGCATTTGCAGCCATTCTTGCCAATGCCCACGCCGTTCCAT
>JAGQGA010000310.1 GCA_020432595.1 Anaerolineales bacterium
CCCCATCTAGACCCCCTCTTAACTTTACGGAATCTTATCTGCAACGGCCGTTGGTCTCAAGGCTGGTCGGACATTGCTGCCCATTACTGGCAACAATGTCGCCGCACTTGGTGTGAGCAGGCTCGTCGTCGCCGTTTTTCGGCTAAAGCACTCACTTTTTCTGATGTTAAAGTGGCTCCTGCTTCTGAGAACTCGTCTGAACCTTCATCCCCACCTCCTCGTTCTCCCTATCGGCCGGCTCCTGACCATCCTTGGCGTCTTGGTCTTTGGCCTTCTCGTGAATCCTGGCGCTGGAACTAATTCTGTCAACAACAACTTCGCCCACCCCATGCAGCCCAAATTGTTATGATGCCGCCAGAAAGGAAACGGCCGTTTCTGCATACACCCTCGCCACCGGTTCCAACGTCTCAATCTCCACGTATTCATTCGCTTCGTGGGGGCCGTGGCCGCGTGGGCCAAAGACAATGGTGGGAATGTTGCCCTCGGCCACGTAGATGTTGCTGTCGGTGATGCCCATACTAACGCCGTAGCGGGGCGGCTGGCCGACAATTTGCTCATAGGCGGGGTTGAAAGCGGCAAAAATCGGCTCGTTGCCGGTCATCAGGTACGGGTCGTAAAAGGGTGGCGGCGTTTCGATGGTGACTTCGGATTGTAGGTTGAGGCTGTCAATAAGGGCATGCATGTCGGAAACGGCCGTTTCCCGGTTCTCCCCCGGTACCGTCAACCGCGTAATAATGACTTCGCACAATTCCGGCACTACGACGGCATACTCCTTGTACCCGCCCTCTATTTTGAGCGTGCAAATGTTGCCCTTGCCAAAGGCGAGATGGTCTACAAAGTTAATTTGGTCAAGCGCGGCCACAATCCGCCCCGCATCTTCCACCGCATTCACGCCGCGCTGGGGGTAAAAGCCGTGGGCGGCGCGACCGAGCACGGTGAGCTTGTACAGCACCTTGCCGGTAATGCCTAAGGGCAGCGGGTCATTCATCGGCTCTCCCAGCAGCATCGCATCGCTTTTGCCATATTCCGTTTGCAGCAGCGCCCGCGCCCCCGTGCCATACGCCTCTTCGTCCACGGTGGCGGCAAAACCGAGCCGCCCCAGCGTGCCGTACAGATCGCGGGCCTCCACCAGCGCTTTGAAGGCGGCCAGGGCGCAGGCCAGTCCGGCTTTCATGTCCATGGAGCCGAGTCCATATAAACGGCCGTTTCTCTCCACCGGCTCAAACGGATCCGTCTGCCAATTGTGCGCCACGTCTACCGTGTCGGTGTGGCCGGTGAGGGTGAGGAATTTGCCCGATGGCCCCAGGTTGGCGGAGGCATAGACGTTCGGCCGGCCGGGAGCCACCTCATGCCATTCCGGTTCCAGCCCCAACTTGCGAATCTCCTCGGCAATAAACTCGGCCATCTTTTCTTCATATGGCACCACCGAATGAATGCGAACCATTTGTTTCAACGTTTCTAACAGGTACTGGGAATCAATTTTAATCATTTTTGTCACCGCAGAGACGCAAGATTTTGCGTCTCTACCTTACCAATCTGTTGCATTTCTAACTGCCCCTTGGGCAACCCTACCGATGATTACACGTTTTCATTCATTGTAGCACCGCTGTTGATGAAAACACTATTGAATTTGTGGTTGTGGAGACGCAAAATGCTGCGTTTCTACATCTTGCCAATTTGTTGCACATTTTTTAATTCATTGGCAATATACTACTGATTTTGCATTATTGCTTGCTAATGCTGCTATTTTCGCAATAAACCCCGATATGTAATGCACGATTCACCGTAGGACAAGTTTGCAAACTTGTCCTACATTTTTAGAGGAGAATCAGCTATGAGTAGAACCCGTACTCGCCGCCCGCGACGGCAAGACCAGGGCGAAAACAAACCTCGTGCCGTTTGGCCTGGGTTGGTTGGTGGCAATTACAAGCCGCTCACCCAGCGCGAAATGGAGCGCATCCACCACACTGTCCTTGATGTGATGGAAAATTATGGCTTTGCCGATGCCATTCCGTCTATGATAGAAACTATTACGGCGGCGGGTGGTTGGGTGAGCGAAGACGGCCGTTTACACTACCCTCGCTCCCTCGTCGAAGACATTATCGCCAAAGCCCCCAAAAGCTTTGTCATGCCAGGGCAAGACCCACGCCATGATCTGGAAATTGGCGGTAATCGGGTGCATATGGGAACGGGCGGCGCGGCTCCTGAGATTATAGATTTCAAAAGCGGCCGTTACCGTGCCTCTACCTCCACCGACCTCTACGACATCGCCCGTTTGGTGGACACCCTCGACAACATCCACTTCTTCTGGCGTACCAACATCACCCGCGACGCCGAAACGATGCGCGATGTAGACCTCAACACTGTCTACGCCAGCATGAGCGGCACAACCAAGCACATCGGCGTGAGCTTTGTCATTGGCGAGCATGTGTATGCGGCGGTGGAGATGATGGATTATGTGTTGGGTGGCGAAGGTGGGTTTAGAAAACGGCCGTTCTGCTCCATCTCCTGCTGCCACGTCGTCCCCCCCCTACGCTTCGCCAAAGAATCATGCGATGCCCTCGAAGCCGCCGCCCGCACAGGAATGCCCATCACCCTGCTCTCGGCCGCACAGGCGGGAGCCACCAGCCCTGCCGCCCTCGCTGGCACTATCGTTCAGGCCATCAGCGAGACACTGGCTGGACTCGTCTTCGTCCACCTCATTGACCCCAACTGCCGCGCCAACCTCGGCACATGGCCCTTCGTCTCCGATTTACGCACGGGCGCAATGTGCGCGGGTGCGCCAGAACTAGCCTTGCTGGTGGCCGGCTGCTCCCAAATGGCTGGTTTTTACAACTTACCCAATAGCTGCGCGGCAGGCATGACCGATTCCAAAACGCCCGATGCCCAAGCTGGCATGGAGCGGGGTTACACCATGGCCCTAGCCGCCCACGCCGGAGCCGACCTCATAATGGAAAGCGCAGGAATGCACGCCAGCTTGATGGCAAGCTGCTTCGAGAGCTTCGTTATTGACAACGACAATTTGGGCGCGGTCAACCGCACCGTGCGCGGCATCGAAGTCAACGACGACACCCTTTCCTACGAAGTCATTGGCGATGTCATTCATGGCGAAGGCCACTTCCTCGGCAGCAGCCAGACGATTGAGCGGATGGAAACGGATTATTTTTATCCGCCGATGGGCGACCGCTATCCACCGGCCGTTTGGGAGGAGATGGGCAGCACCACCATTCGGGATCGAGCGCGGAAGCGGGTGGAGGAGACGTTGCGCGAGCATTATCCCACCCACATTGATGCCGCCAAAGACGAAGAGATTCGGCGGCGGTTTAATATTGTTTTACCCAGAGAAAATATGTTGCCCAGCAAGCGACGCTGGTAAGAAATGTAGTGCGTGGTGCGTAGTGCGTATTCAAAGAGTGTTACGCACTACGCACTACGCACCACCCCCTATGCCTCCACAAGCCTCCAAGCTCCACGAACTCGACGAACTAGATTTTGCCATTTTGTCCCATTTGCGGGAAGACGGCCGTAAATCCTTTACCGAACTGGCGACGATGCTCAATGTCTCTGTTGGCACGATTCGCAATCGGTACGCCAATCTGGTGCAGGACAAAATTTTGCAGGTGTATGGCCGTGTCAATCCACAGCAAATTGGTTTTATCGCCTATGCCCATATTTTGGTGAGCATACGGCCGTCTCACCACCTAGAAAGCGTACTGGCCGAATTCATGACCTACCCCGAAGTCGCCTTCCTGGCCGTCACCACAGGCGAATACGACATCGTTCTCGACGTGATGTGCCGCGACAGCGACCACCTCAACGAACTGATCCGCGAACGCATCCAAAAGATAGAAGGTGTTCACTACACCACCACCAACATCTACCTCAAGGTTCTGAAGACGGCGCAGCCGGAAATTAAGCAGTTTTTTATGGAAGAAGAGAACGGTGATCGGTAATCCGTGATCCGATTACCGATTACCGATTACGGAACGCCGACAAGGAGTACCTATGACAAACAAACTACCCACCCACAGCCAAGTCGTCATCATCGGCGGCGGCATTGTTGGTTGCAGCGTGGCCTATCATCTCACCAAGCTGGGGATGACCGACGTGCTGCTGCTGGAACGGAAAACATTGACCTCTGGCACCACCTGGCACGCCGCCGGACTGGTCGGCCAGCTACGCGCCACGCAAAATATGACGCGGCTGGCGCAATACACCTCTAAATTGATGGCCGGTTTGGCCGCCGAAACGGGGCAGGAGACGGGCTTTGTGCAAAATGGCTCCATCTCCGTTGCTAACAACCAGGAGCGATTTGAGGAACTCAAACGTGGGGCTTCGATGGCCAAGGTGTTTGGCCTGGAGGTGGAGATTATCACGCCACAGGAGGCATCGGCCTATTGGCCGCTGATGAATGCCAAAGATTTGGTGGGGGCGGTGTGGCTGCCTGGAGACGGCCGTACCAATCCTTCCGACACGACGATGGCCTTTGCCAAGGGAGCCAAAATGTATGGGGCAACCATTGTGGAGGGGGTGAAGGTGACGGGGATTGGGCAGAAAAACGGCCGTGTTACCAGCGTCATCACCGATCAGGGCCAAGTTCAGTGCGAAATCGTCATCAACTGCGCCGGCATGTGGGGGCGCGAAGTGGGCAAAATGGCGGGCGTGAGCGTTCCCCTGCACGCCGCCGAGCATTTCTACATCATCACCGAACCCATTGTGGGCTTGCAAAAAGATTTGCCCACCCTGCGCGATCCTGGGGGTTACACCTATTACCGCGAAGAAATGGGCGCGATTCTGGCGGGCTTTTTTGAACCCAAAGCCAAGCCTTGGGGCATGAACGGCATCCCCGACCATTTGGAATATATCCGCCTGCCCGAAGATTGGGAGCATCTCGACCATGTTTTTGACGTGATGGCCCACCGAATGCCCGTCACTCAAGAGGCGGGCATCCACACCTTCTTCAACGGCCCCGAAAGCTTCACGCCCGACGACCGCTACCATTTGGGCGAAGCACCGGAGCTAAAGAACTTTTACGTGGCGGCGGGTTTCAACTCCATCGGCATTCAATCGTCGGGCGGGGCGGGCAAGGTGCTGGCGGAGTGGATTGTGAATGGGCATCCGCCGATGGATTTGTGGGATGTGGATGTGCGGCGCAATCCACCTTTTATGAACAATCACAACTATTTACGCGACCGCGTGACGGAAGGGTTGGGGCTGCTGTATGCCATGCACTGGCCTTTCTACCAATTCGAGACGAGCCGCGACGTGCGGAAATCGGCGTTGCATGATCGGTTGAAAGGACAGGGAGCCTGTTTTGGCACAGTGGCGGGTTGGGAACGGCCGAATTGGTTTGCTCCCGCTGGTGTCGAGCCAAAGTATGAATATAGTTACGGCCGTCAAAACTGGTTCGATTATTCCGCTGCCGAACACACGGCCACCCGCGAACGAGTCGCCGTCTTTGACCAATCCTCCTTTAGCAAATTTATGATTCAGGGACGGGATACCGTCACCTTTTTGAACCGGATTTGTGGCAACCAGATTGATGTGCCGGTGGGCAAGGTGGCCTACACCCAACTGCTCAACGAGCGGGGGGGCATTGAGGGGGATGTGACGGTGACGCGGCTGGCGGCGGATGAGTTTTATCTGCTCGACGCGGCGGCGACGCAAAATCGGACGTTCCATTGGCTGCGGTCGCAAATTCGGCCGGATGAGTTTGTGGTGGTGACGGATGTGACCTCGGGTTATGTGATGCTTGGGGTGATGGGGCCGCAGTCACGAGCGTTGTTGAGCAAATTGACCGATGCTGATTTGTCCAGCCCGGCCTTTCCCTTTGGCACGTCGCAGGAGATTGATTTGGCTTATGCGCGGGTACGGGCCACGCGCATGACCTACGTGGGCGAGATGGGCTGGGAGATTAACGCGCCGACGGAGTTTGCTCAGGGGTTGTATGATGCGATTATGGCGGCGGGGCAGGCGTTTGGTGTGGTCAATGGGGGTTATCATGCCATGAATTCGCTGCGAATTGAGAAGGGGTATCGCCATTGGGGGGATGATATGACGGATGAGGATACGCCGTTTGAGGCGGGGGTGGGTTTTGCGGTGGCTTTGGGGAAGGCGGGGGAGTTGAACGGCCGTTCCCGTCTGCAACAACAAAAAGAGCAAGGTGTCACCAAGCGGCTCGTCCAATTTGCGCTGGAGGATGAGAACTTCCTCCTTTACCACAATGAACCGATTTGGCGGGACAATGAGATGGTGGGCTACATCGCTTCGGGCATGTTCGGCCACACCATCGGCGCGGCCATTGGGCTGGGGTATGTGAAGAATGGGGGGCAGGTGGTAACGGCCGATTTTGTGAATAACGGCCGTTATGAAATCGAAGTAGCCAATGTGCGGGTTCCGGCGCGGGCTTCGTTACGGCCGTTTTATGACCCGAAATCTGAGAGAGTGAAGGCGTAATCTGATAGTTCGTGGTGCGTGGTGCGTACAGTCTCGGCTACGCACCACGCACCACGCACCACGTGTTACTGGCACAAGGAGAAAACAATGGAAATGAAAACACACGCACGCGTCGTCATCATCGGCGGCGGCATGATGGGAGTGGGGCTGCTGTATCATT
>JAGQGA010000311.1:0-3699 GCA_020432595.1 Anaerolineales bacterium
CTCCCAATTCACTTTCCTTTCCACACCGGCTTACGCTTTTCGGCAAACGCCCGTGCCCCTTCCAGTTGGTCTTCGCTGCTGTAGAGCCGGTCTACCGTGGCAAATTGCCGCTTGGTGATGCGATTGAGCGCATCCTGGAAGCGCATGGCTTCGGCTTCGCGCACAATTTCCTTAATGGCAGCCTGCACCAGCGGCGGGCCGCCTTCCAACAGCCGCGCCAGCTCCCACGTCTTTTCCAGCAGCGTTTCTGGCGTGGTGATTTCGCGCAGCAGCCCCCAGCGCAATGCTTCTTCGGCATCAAACCAGCGCCCGGTGAGCAGCAAATCCATTGCCACGTGGAAGGGGATGCGTTTGGGCAGCTTGAGGGTGGCGGCATCGGCCACGGTGCCGGAGTTGATCTCCGGCAGGGCAAAGGTGGCATTGTCTGAGGCCAGAATGAGGTCGCAGGAGAGTGCTAACTCTAGCCCGCCGCCGCAGCAAATGCCGTTGACGGCGCAAATGATCGGTTTGTTGAGGTTGCCTAACTCCTGAATGCCGCCGAAGCCGCCAATGCCGTAATCCCCATCTACGGCATCGCCGTCGGCCGCCGCTTTTAAATCCCAGCCGGGGCAGAAGAATTTTTCGCCCTTGGCGCGAAGAATTGCCACGCGCAAGTCAGGGTCGTCGCGGAAGGTCATAAAGGTTTGCCCCATGATGCGGCTGGTGGCTAAATCAATGGCGTTGGCCTTGGGTCGATCCAGCGTCACTTCCAGAATGCCCCCTTCACGTCGGGTTTTGATTGGGTTGCTACTCATGTTTTTCCTTTTGAAAATAGGACGCGGACAAACACGGACGAACGCGGATGAATCTTTGTCCTGATTTTGTGTTTGGATTGTAATTGTATAGATTTTCTTGGATGGATACTCAAAATGGGGTCATTCCCGCGAAAGCGGGAATCCATGCTTAGGCCAAAGATGGATACCCGCTTTTGCGGGTATGACACTCCTTTTTTGTAACTTGTACAGGAAGATCTGTACAGTTACCTGTAAATCAGGAAAATCTGCGTCCTAATTTTACGCAATTCGCACACCTTGCCGTTTGAGTTCGGCCTGGACGCAGCTGATGTTGACGGCGGCGGTGGTGGTGTGGTGTTTGACGGCGATGGCGGCGGCCACGCCTGCTCCCTGACCGGAGACGGTGCAGCACATCATGTTGCGGACGGAGGCGTGGGAGATTTTGTCGCCGGCGATGGAACGGCCGGCCACCAGCAGGTTGTCTATGCCTTGCGGGACAAGGGCACCGTAGGGAATGTGGAAATAACGGCCGGTGGTGGGCAAAATCAGCACGCCGTAGCCGTCTATGAATTCGGGGAAGATGCCGATGCTGTCGTCGAAGCGGGCTTGGTGGCGCACGTCGTGTTCGGTGAGGTCATAACGGCCGTTTATCTTCCGCGTATCCCGAATTCCCAGCGTCATGCCAAAGTTCCGCAGCCCTGCTTTTTCAAACCCAGGGGCAAAATGGTTCAATGCCTGTACCGCCAGCATCGCCTGCCGCCGCCCTTCGATTTCGCCCCGCGTCAAATCCCAGACATCGGTGCCGTCATAGCCGCCCATATGCACCATGTTGAGGTAGGTCGCATCCCCCGCATCACTAATGCCGCTCCAGGTGCCGCCAATGCTTTTGAGGCCGGGAGGGATAATTCCCTTTTCTCGCGCCTTCTCAAACGGTTCATCCAGGTAGGGACTAAAGAGATCATCTTCTTTGCCGTCGGTTTTGATTTGCCACTCTTTGCCCCAATCCATGTAGCGCATCGGGTTTTCGCGCACGTATTCCAAAAAGCGGGCTTTGTCTACGCCGGAGCAGGAAAACATGACGGTGACGGCCATCATTTCTTCCCTGGGGGTTTTGTGGACGGGTGCGCCGGCCATGGTGGCAATGTCGGCATCGCCGGTGGCATCAACAACGCATTTGGCAAGAATGGCACCGCGACCGGATTTGCTTTGCACGACCATGCCGGTTAGCTGGTTGCCGTCGTGGAGGGTATTAACGGCCGTTGCATGCAACAAAGGCCGAACCCCTGCCTCCTGTACCCAATTATCCGCCAGCACCTTGAACAATTCTGAGTTGATCCCCTGGCTGGTAGATTGTGGTTCGTCATAGCTGGCGTGGTGCGCCTTGGCACGGGCTTCAAATTCCGGCCCAATTCCTTCTACGTCTACTGTTTCCGGCCGTCTGTACCAGGCAATGCCCTCCACCCCGACCTGGGTTAGGTTGCCGCCAAAGCAGCCATATCGCTCTACCAGCATTGTGTCTACCCCTGCTCGCGCCGCGCTAATGGCCGCCGCCAGCCCGCCGGGGCCGCTGCCCACGACCAGCACATCGGTTTCGGCGATAACGGGGACTGTTTGGGCGGGAATCTGTACTGTTTTCATTGGTTCCTCTATGAGATGCAAATGAATCAGGCTGGACAGATAGACCATTCTGTCCGCGTGTGTTTGACAGATTTTACCTGTCTAGTATGCCCATGTCTATTTTGTCTGGGAAAAATGAAGGAACGAAAGGAACGGAGTTGCGGACGGGAATAACGGCCGTTTGGGGGAAGGTGACTAAATAATGGTGAAGAGGGGGATTAACGGCCGTTATTCCCCCCTCTCACCACACCACTCTTACTGCATAATCCCCGCTGCCATCAAGCCATCGTGGACTTTGTTAAACGTTTCCGCCTCATCGGCCGTAATCGTTCCATCCTCCACCAGCTTGGCTAGCAGCGTTGTCTGTGCGTCGGCTGGGCCGCCGCTCATTTCCATTCCCCCCGCCATCAGCTTGTCCATTTCGGCATGAACAGCCACAAACGTATCGGCTTCAGCCTGAGTGAAGAGACCCTGCTCCACACCCTGCGCCGCCATTTCGGCATGACGAGCAGCCTCAGCTTCGGGGTCAAGCGTTGCCCCACCCATTTGCCCACGCGGCACCACCGTGCCCTGACCCAACGCCTGGAGATAATTGATCACATCCCAGCGTTCATTTTCATCCAGCGAATTTTTCCAGGCGGGCATCCCTGAATTAAACGGCTCAAAGGCGCCACCTTCGGCTACCCGCCAGTAAAGATAATCATCCCCCAGCATTTGGCCGGTGTGGGCTATCGGTGCCGGGGCGGGGTCAAGTGCTGCGCTGGCTGGGCCGTCGCCCATGCCGCCGTCACCGTGGCACGTGGCGCAAAACGTCGCATAGGTTTCTGCCCCCCGCTCCAGCGAGGCATCGTCGGCGGCAATCGGGTTGGTCATCCCGGCATATTCGTCGGGGATGGTGGCTTGGTGCCGCGCCATCATACCGCTGTCACCCATGCCCATACCCCGCCCCATCCCCATGCCGCCGTCAGCCATGGTGGTCTCGTCGGCTGGAGCGCAGCCTGCCAAGGCGATTAGAGCTATGAAAGTGAGCAAAAATGGTAGCCAGGGGAAAGCGTGGCGCGGTTTCTCCCATGTTGTCTTGAATAAGTTAGCTGGTTGTTTCATTCTTGTCGGTTCCTTTGTTGTTTTAATGTTTAGCTCAATGTGGCTAACGGCTGAATCTTATCAAACAGATCCGCTGCCAGCGAATGGTGCTGCGGGTCGGGCGTAAGCATTAGCAGCAAAATGGCGTCGGTTTGGGCGTGCAGCGTGTGGGGCACGTTGGCTTCCAGCAGCAGCAGGTGCCCTGGCTGAAGTTCATGCGATTCGT
>JAGQGA010000311.1:3797-6615 GCA_020432595.1 Anaerolineales bacterium
GGTGCTGTGTTCGCGCAGCCCTTGCCCGGCGCGGAAGGTAAACAGAATGTAGCGAGCGTGGCCTGATTGGGCAATGACGCGCACGCCAGGGGCGTTTTCTTTGAATTCGGCTAATCGTTCCAAATCGAATAAGTACATGTAAAACTGTCCTGAAAATAGGACGCTGATTCACCTGATTTTCCTGATCAGTTTAATCAGGAAAATCTGCGTCCAAATTTTATTCTTCGTGGTGGGCTGTTGCCCATATTTAACTCCTATAAAATGGGGCGCGGATAAACAGGGATGGATTTATGTCTACACGGCCTTGGCTGATGCCGCCTCTGTTGGCTCCAAGCGGGCTAGCCCGGTACGGATGATGCGCCACAGTTGGGTGACGATGGGCAGCAGGGCGATGACCCACAGCAGATAGGCCAGGCCGTGGAGGATGGGCTGGAGGTTGCTGATAAAGATGCTGGCCCAGAGGAACAGGCTGCCTAGATTGACAAAGGCGAAGCTAAACCAGGTGCCGCCAAGCTGGGCGGGCTGGTCGGGGAGCAGGATGCGGGTGAAGAAGTAGGGCAGGATGGCAAAGCCAAATTGCAGCATCCAGCCATAGATGAGCGCCTGCGGAGCCGAGGCTTCGATGGCGGCACCCGGCACACCGGGGATTTCAAAGAGGACAAAGGGTGCCATGAGGATGGGGGCAATAATCCAAAAGTAGGCGACGATGAGGTGTGCCAGCCCGGCCGTCCAGCCAGACCAATCGCCCCAGAGTGGTTTGATAACGTTGACCAGCAGCCAAACGGTGGCAGCGAGGTGGAGCAGCAGACCGGGGACGAGGAGGTAGGTGTTGGCAAACCAGGGGCCAAAGACGAGGCCAAAGGCACCGAGGGTCATCATCCAGAAGATGGGGGTGATGGCGTTGGGGTTGGCAAACGGCCGTTTCGCCCACGTCGGGTACAAATCAACCAGCAGCCCGGCAAAAACCAGCGACATGAGTCCCCAACTGTTGGCGTGGATGTGGACTTCGACGGCGTTGCCGACGATGCCGAGCGGCCCGACCCAGCCTGACCACAGCCCGGTGCCGACCAAGATGCCGACGAGGAAGTAGCTTAGACCGGCGATGTAGAATTTACGGCCGTTTCCCACCCCTTCTGCCTTGTTCTCGTTTGCCGGAGCCGCTTGCCGCAGCTTCAGCAACTGCCCAATGAGCAGTACGGTGGCGATAAACACCAGTGTGCCGCCCATGATGATGGGTACACGGTTGACCAGCGGAATGCCGACCAGCAGCGCCAAAATCCCGGCGTTGAGCGTGAGCCAAATGTCCCAGCGGGTGGCGGGGCGGGGGAGGCGGTGACGAACGGCCGTTAACAGCGGTAGTGCCCCAAACAATAGCTGCGTCATGGCTCCCAGGGTGATCAAATGCACCCGTAGCCAAACCATGCCGTTAAACCAGGGCAGCAGGCTTAGGCTGGAAAACGAGGATTCGATGGCAGCCAGAATGGCTAAAAAGAGGAAGAGAGCGGCCATTAAAATGTATGGAAGCATGGGGATTCTCCTAATATCAGTTGGGAATTGGGAATAGAGAATGGAGAATGATGCGGTCATTCTCCATTTTTCGTTTGTCAAGTTCTTTTAGGCGGCGGGTGCAGCGGCAGCGGCGGCCTGCATGGTGCGGCGGACAAATTCTTCCACCAGCAGCAGATTGCCGGCCGAATGTTTGATGGTTTGCAGCAGTGTGGTCATTGAATCCACCTCTTCGACCTGCTCGGTAACAAACCACTGCAAGAATTGGTTGCTGGTGTGATCTTGGTTGGCGATGGCAACGGAAACGAGGTTGTTGATCTCATCCGTGACCCGCATCTCTTGCGTCAGGGCATAGCCAACGGCATCGGCGGCACTATCGAAGGCATTCTTTAGCTCTGGCTGGCTGGGGATGATCGGCTTGGCCCCTGCTTCCAGCATAAAGTGGACAAATTTCATGGCGTGCATCCGTTCTTCCTCAGACTGACGGTAGAAAAAGCCAGCTAAATCGGGCAAGCCTTCTTCATCAAAGTAGACGGCAATGGCAATGTATTGAGCAGAAGCGGTAAATTCGCTTCTGATTTGGGCGTTCATGGCGTTGACAACTTCTTGTTTAATGATCATGGTTTTATCCTTCCTTGTAAAAATATGGTTTTATCTTAGCAGCTTTGGTTTTGTATGTCGCCGACTTAAGTCGGGTCGGTTGGTTCGTAGGGGAGCAACTGGGGCAGGTCGGCGGCGGGGATGGTGAGATAAACGGCCGTTTCTTCCACCCGTGCCACCACAGCCAGCGGAATTTGGCGATAAACGGCCGTTGTGGGCAGTTGGCACAGCAGCAAATCCCTCACCCGTTGGGATGCGCCATCCCACAGCAAGGCGGCCACCATGCCCACGCGCACACCGTCGCTGCTGATGACCGCCATACCGCGCTCCACTGTGCTGCCCAACTGCGTGACCTGCCCGCTTGCCATCACCTTAACCGCATCTATCGTATTCATTGGTTAACTCCCTGGGCACATTGACCCAATGGCACAAGCATAACAAGCCGCCGCATTTCTTGCGCCGACTTAAGTCGGGTTTGGTTGGGTAAAAAGGGGTTCTCTATTGAGATTGGAGATTAGAGATTGGAGATTCGACTAATCTCTGATCTCCAATCTCCTGTAAGTGATTAAACTCTCATTCCTTAAGCCGCGTTCGTCCGCGTCCCCATTCACTCAGCCAACGCCGCCAGCGCCGGCCGATCCAAAATGCGAATAAGCTGCCGTTCCACCGCAATCAGCCCATCGCTTTCCAACTGCCGCAGGGCACGCTGCAC
>JAGQGA010000312.1 GCA_020432595.1 Anaerolineales bacterium
CCCGTTTCCTATTACAACAAGCTGCCTACCAGCCCCACCGTGGAAGTGTGCCTGGTGCTGGATCCGATGCTGGCGACGGGCGGCTCGGCGGTGGCAACGATAGATATTTTGAAGAAGTGGGGAGCGAAGCGAATCAAATATGTGGGAATTTTGGCCGCGCCAGAAGGTATTGCCGCGCTGCATGGGGCGCATCCCGATGTTGCCATCCACATAGCCCACATTGATTCTCACCTCAACGAAATTGGCTATATTGTTCCTGGCCTGGGTGATGCCGGTGATCGGCAGTTTGGCACAGCGTGAAGATGGTAATCAGTAATCGGTAATCAGTAATCGGTATACCGTGTTACTGGTTACTGGTTACTGATTACTGATTACTTTTCGTGATTTACTTAACAGTCTTCATCGCTGCGCTTTTGGCCGGACTGGGCCTAACCCCGCTGGCGGGGTGGTTGTCGCGTCGCTGGGGGGTAATGGCGCAGCCGGGGGGACGGCGGCTGCACGCGGGGTTGATTCCCAAGCTGGGGGGTGTGGCAATTTTTGCCGCCTGGCTAGTGGGGATTGGGCTGGTGTATTGGCTGCTGCCCCCCGTGGGCGGGGATCGGCTGCTGCTGCGGGGGGTGGTGTGGGGGAGTGTTTTTGTCTTTGCCTGGGGGCTGCTGGATGATTGGCTAAATTTGTCGGCGGGGTGGCTGTTTGTGATGCAGCTTGTGGCGGCGGCGATTGCGGTGGGGCATGAGGTGTTTATTGAACGCTTTACCAACCCGCTGGCATCGGATTGGCTGTGGACGGAGACGGGATTAACGGCCGTTCTCTCCCTACAAAACAACATCGTCGTCCTGCGCTACCCGCTGGTGCTGCTGGTGACGCTGCTGTGGGTGGTGGCGCTGGTCAACGCCGTCAACATGCTGGATGGGCTGGACGGGCTGGCAGCGGGGGTTTGCACCATTGCTGCCCTGCTCTTTTCCTGGCACAGCTATTCGCTGGGACAAACGGCCGTTCCCCTTTTTCCCCTTGCTCTAGCCGGGGCGCTGCTCGGCTTCTTGCCCTACAACTTTGCCCCCGCCCGCATCTTCCTCGGCGGCGGAGCCTATTTGCTGGGGTACCAGATGGCAACCCTGTCCATTTTGTCCCCGGCCAAATTTTCCACCGTGCTGCTGGTGCTGGCCGTGCCAATTATGGATGTGGCATGGCAAATTGTGGCGCGGCTGCGGCAGGGCAAAAGCCCGTTTCGCGGCGACCGGGGTCATTTGCACTTTCGCTTGTCTGACCGGGGGCTGCCGACACAGTGGATTGTGCTGGGGTATTATGGGGTGGCGCTGGCGTTTGGGCTGGTAGCGGTGCTGGCTTCGTCGGCCAGGATGAAGCTGCTGATGCTGGGGGTGGTGTCAACGGCCGTTTTTCTGCTCCTTTTTTGGCTTTCCCGACGGCAAAAACAGAAATAATCCCCACGCTTGTGCTGTAAGGCGGTTTACAGATGGGATTTGATCATGGATACAGCGGCAAAACGGCCGTTTTGCTATCCTATGGTCAGTTGGCAAGCGCAGATAGTATTGGGAGAAAACCATGAAAGTTGTATTGGAACGTGTTGCCCAAAACCCCCGTATCGGAACTGTAACGCCCAAAGATTTAGAAAGTTTACGCCAAGTAGCCCTGCGGCAGATGCAGTATTCTAAGGATGCCGCCATCGAAGCGATTGTTCAGGCCAAGCTGGCACAGCTACCTGAGCGTCGGCAGGGATTTTCGCCACCAGAAGTTTGCAGTTGACGTCAAAATCCTGTTTTTTGCTTCCGCCAAGCGATTTATTCCCGTTATTTTTTATTTTCGGCGCAAGCAGTAAGCGGTTTATCGGAAAGCAAACTTGATTATTGGAAGCAAAAAGCCAGACCCACTCGGTCTGGCTTTTTTATTGGTCGCAGAACGGGTAAGCCTTCTCGTCAAACGACCAGAGAGCAGCATACCAACGCAAATAGTCGGCCACATGGGCGGACCAGTAAGCATCATCATGGCCGCCAGGGTTTAGCACCCAGGTGTGGGGGATGTGGGCAGCATCCATCGCTTCGTGCAGTTGGCGGATGGGAGTGATGCTCCAATCGTCTTCGCCAATGTCAAAATAGATGCGCAGGTCGCCCAGGTTTTGGCTAAGGCCGGTATATTCCGGGTTCAGATCTGGCCCGGCGTAGGTGTCTAGCAGGGCGGCGCTGTGGCCGCCAACGCTGGCAAAGTGGGTGGGGTGGCGAAAGGCGATTTCCAGTGCCCAGTAGCCACCGCGTGACAAACCGCCAATGGCACGGCCGGCCGGTTCCCCCCAGGCGCAGTAGGTGGCTTCCACAAACGGGATAAGGTCGTCGAGAATAAGGCTCTCGTAGGAGCCGGGACCGCCGGAAGTGTAGTTGAGCAGATGGCCGCCGTCGGCCATGACGATGAGCAGCGGCGTCAGGTCGCCGCGCCGGATGGCGGCTTCGGCGGCTTCGTCCATGCCCAGCGTGTCCCAAATAGCATCGCTGTGGATGTTGCCGGGGAGGAGGTAGAGGGTGGGGTAAAAACGGCCGTTTTCCCCATAGCACGGCGGCAGATAAATCCGATAGCTGCTCTCACCCGCCAGGGTGCTGGGATAGCTGCCCATTTCAACCCGTCCAGGCGTGGTGCAGCCGGGCGGGGTAGCGGTGGGCGCAACGGTGGGACTAATGGTGGCGGTAGATATGGGGGTGGAGGTGGCGGGCAGCGGTTCGGCCGTGGCGGGTGGCAGCGTAGCGGTGGCCGTGGGCAGTATGGCTGCGACAGCAGCGGTGGGCAGCGCGGGTTGGGTTGGGGTGCAGGCGGTGGCGAGGAGGATGAGGAGAAAAACGGCCGTTGTTGTCCAGTGGCACATGAGTTGGAAGTGGGGAGTGGGGAGTAGGGTGTAGAGTGCTTCTCCCCACTCCCTACTCCCCACTCCCCACGATTACCACGGCAGTTCAGTAGGTGGCTCAGCCATCAGCTTGGCAAAGGCACCATCCCAGGTGTCGCTTTTGCGCGTCATAGATTTGAGTTCGATGTCGCTGAAGTGGCTGAGGAGGTCGGCCATCAGTTCGGGGAATAAATCCCAGGCTTCGTGGCGAATCACGTCTTCGATGTTAACGGCCGTTTCCCGCACCCACATCCAATCGCGCAAAAATCGCTCCGACTTCATCCAGTAGCCGCGCTTTTCCCACGCTTTTGCCGTCTGCTCCACACTTTCTTCAATGCCGCGCAGCGCATAAACCAGCGTTGCCGCCATGTCTGTGGCCTCGGCGTCAACGGCCGTTTTGCCCATCAAATGCCGCAAAATTTCCGCAATCGTGCGGCGGTGATAATTCCGAACCTTGGAAGGATTATTGATGTTGATAACTCGACTCATAATGTCCAGAATGGTAGCACGCTCCCCGGCGTGCGCCAATGTTATGGTTTTTTTAACAAGTGGTCGGATTGGTGCAAATCTGTTTTAATTATGGTTGGAGCTTGAGCGATAGAGCAAACTGCAATAGGGATCAATTGTATTGTCACAAGCGAAACGAAGAAGAAAGGGGCGTCTTATTTGCTGTCTTGCCATAAATCGAGTAAGGAAAGAGGAAAATAAATGAGTACGAAAGATGTAATCGGGATAATCCTTGGTGGCGGTGTTGGCACACGTCTGTTTCCGCTAACGCGAGACCGCACCAAACCCGCCGTACCCTTGGCCGGGAAATATCGCCTGATTGATATTCCCATGAGCAATTGTTTTCACGCCGGTATTGACAAAATCGCCATTCTAACCCAGTACAATTCGGTCTCCCTGCACCGCCATATCCACCGCACCTACAACCGCGATATGTTTGCTAGTGGTTGGGTGCAAATTTTGGCGGCTGAACAAACCCTGAAAAGCAGCAATTGGTATCAGGGCACGGCTGATGCGGTGCGCCAACAGCGGGTTGAGATTGGGGAAGCCAAGGGTAAATATTGCCTGATTTTAGCGGGTGACCACCTTTACCGCATGGATTACACCAAGTTTCTCCAGCATCATATTGACTCTGGGGCCGATGTGACCATTGCTGTACAGCCCGTTTCGCGGGAAGATGCCAGCGGGTTCGGCATTTTGCAGATGGACGAAAACGAACAGATCGTTCGCTTTGTCGAAAAGCCCAAAACACCAGAAGCGCAGGCTGGGCTGGAATCGGGCGATAACCCAGACAAGCCATTTATGGCTTCAATGGGTATCTATATCTTTAACACAGAGACAATGTTCCAGATGCTGGACGAAAATCCTGGCACTGATTTTGGCAGCCATATCATTCCAGGGGTCATCGAGTCGCGCAAGGTGATGGGGTATGTGTTTGATGGCTATTGGGAAGATATTGGAACCATTCGCCGCTTTTACGAGGTGAATTTGGACATGGCGGCTCCCCTGCCCCGCTTCAATTTGTATGACCCCAACCGCCCCATTTATACGCGCCCCCGCTTCTTGCCTGGCTCCAAGGTGGAAGGGGGTAGTCTGTTTAATGTGCTGCTGGCCGATGGCTGCCGTATTCAGCAGGCGACGATTAGCAATTCGGTGATTGGGGTACGAAGCATCATTGCCAACGGGGTAACCATTCAGCGCACGGTGGTGATGGGGGCAGATTTTTATGAAGCGTCGGAGGATCGCCGGAGGAATCGGGAAAACACTGTTCCTGATATTGGGATTGGACAAAGCTCAGTGATTGAGGCGGCGATTATTGACAAGAATGCACGGATTGGGCAGCGGGTGATTATTCGTAATTTGCCAGATCGCCCCGATGAGGAGCATGATAACTGGGTGGCACGGGAAGGGATTGTGATTGTGCCCAAGGGGGCTGTTATTCCTGACGGGACGGTGATTTGAAGTAGGAAACGGCCGTTTCCGGGCTTTCAAATGGTTCGGACAGATGGGCAAAAACCTGCACCACCTGCTGCTGGCTGTCAATTACGGCTGGAATCCAGCCGTAATTGGGCAGCGGTGGGTGAACAGCGCCGCACAGACCGTTTTGGTGGGGCTGTGGAAACTGCCAGATAACCCAATTGTGTAGCTGCTTAAAGGAAACGGCCGTTGGCTCGGTCGTCTCAAAAGCTAATTTGCCAACAACTTTTCTTTCCCCATTCATCACATTTTTCCACTAAATCAAGCTCGTAGATTAAACAATGCTTCCAGTACAGATGAGGTGTCCGTAAAGCTTTCAAACAAATAATCGGGATGGTGGTCACTAAGCGTGTGGGCGGCGTGCCAACCACTGGCGACTGCCACAGCGGTAGCGTTGCCCGCCCGCGCACACAAAATATCGGCCGGTGTGTCGCCGATGATCGTTGTGTTGGCTCCAATGAAGGTGCAGCCCGTTAGCTCACTAGCGCGTTTCATGGCAAGCTGAGGCAGCTTGTTGCGGTCGGCGTGGTCGGAGCCATAGGCACCTAACCGAAATTGCTTTGGCTCAATACCGGCTGCGGCCAGCTTTAGCGGAGCCACGCTTTCGATGTTGCCGGTGAGCAGCCCAACGATAGCATCGGGACGGCTTTCCAGGGCAATGAGCAGTTCTAATACGCCAGGGCAGACGCTCATTTCCCGTTCAGGGAAAATCTCGGCTCCTTTTTCGGTCATCAGGCGATACGCTTCAGGTAGCCCAGCTTCAATGGTGGCGGGGGGGATGTTAACGGCCGTTAGCAAATCCCCAATAATCCGCCGATCCGTTTTCCCCCCCATGCGATAGGTGTCAATTGGGCCAGTTGCCCCATACACCTTTTCCAACGCATAGGCCATCACAGCGCGGCCGGCACTGCTGCTGCGAATCAACGTTCCATCTATGTCAAAAAGTAAAAGGCGCATGTGATATGATATGGGCTAGAAGTTCGACTTCTGCCAGAAGTCGAACTTCTCTATTTTCTAAAGATGCTTGGCTTCGGCCTCGGCCACTGCTTTGGAGAACATATGCAGCCCTTCGTCCACCAAATCCCGCGAGATGTTGAGCGGGGGGATGAAGCGAGCCATGTTGTGGCCGCACGGCAGAATGAGCAGACCTTCGGCAAAAGCATTATCAACAACGGCCGTTCGCAAATCCGCCGCTCGCTCCTTCGTCTGCCGATCCTTCACAAACTCAACCCCCACCATCAGCCCACGCCCGCGCACATCTCCCATGCTAGGATGCCGCCCTTGCAGCTCAACCAGCGCATCCTGCAAATACTCACCCGTTTCCCGCGCCTGCTCCAGCAGCCCTTCCCGTTCAATCACTTGCAGCGTTGCCAACGCCGCCGCCATCGCCACCGGGTTGCCGCCAAAGGTGCTGCCATGCGCCGCCGGAGACCACGTCATCACCTCATTCCGCGCCATAATGCCCCCCAACGGCAGCCCACTGGCAATCCCCTTGGCAAAACAAAGAATATCGGGCTGCACCCCTTCATGCTCAATGGCCCACCAATTCCCCGTGCGCCCCACGCCCGACTGAATTTCGTCCACAATCAGCAAAATCCCATGCTTGTCGCAAAGCTGGCGAATCTTGGGCAAAAAGCCTGGCTCTGGCACAATATATCCCCCTTCACCCTGAATCGGCTCAATCATTATCCCGGCAATGTCTGACGGCGACATGATAGTGGGGAAAAT
>JAGQGA010000313.1 GCA_020432595.1 Anaerolineales bacterium
GGATTGGTTGCCGCCGTTCTGACTGAATTTGTCGGCTGGATTGGCACTGTGTTGGTACTGGTCGTCACCGGAACCATAGGTGCCGTACTTGCCACGGGTATCTCGCGCCAAGAGCTTGCCCGGTTATTAGGCAGCGTTGGGGCATCGTTCCGCAGCGGTTTGCAGCAGCATCCCCAACCAGTCGAACCAGTTTCTCGCCCCCCCATCCGGGTTAATCCAGGGCGCGGTGGCACTACCAGCCCAGCAACCCAGCTCGCGCTGCTGCCGGAAACTGAAAGTGAGAAGAGTCAACCGCCTACATCGCCAAAAACGGCCGTTTCTCCACCCCCACCTGTGCGCGAACTTCCCATCGGCCAACCCAAGCGCAGCGCACAACCGGCTAAACCCACTGCCGCTGCTCCAGCAGCCGAACCCCTTTTCCTGGGCAACGCCCGCAGCGAAAACAGCGATACTCCGGGCTGGGCCATCCCCGCCATCGCTGAAATGCTCGACCCTGGCTCTGACCCCGCCGTCAACAATGCCACCATCCAGCGACAGGTGGAGATCATCGAACACACCCTTGCCAGCTTTGGCGCACCCGCCACCACCGTCGAAATCAACCAAGGCCCCACCGTCACTCAATTTGGCATCGAGCCAAACTATTTGGAAATGCGGAACGGCAAACGCACGCGGGTTAAGGTCAGCAAAATTGCCGGTCTGTCCGACGATTTGGCACTGGCGCTGGCGGCAGAATCGATCCGCATTGAAGCCCCCGTGCCGGGCAAAGGCTACATTGGCATTGAGGTACCCAATCCCGCCAAGGCCACCGTTTCGCTGCGCGATGTCATGGAATCGGGCAGCTTCCAAAAGCTCAAATCCAGCTTACGCATTGGGCTGGGGCATAATGTATCCGGCCAGGCCATTTCGGCCGATTTATCCGCCATGCCTCATTTGCTGGTAGCTGGGACAACCGGCTCCGGTAAATCGGTCTGCGTCAACGGCATCATCGCCTGTCTGCTGCTGCAAAACACCCCCGAGGATTTGAAGCTGGTGATGGTTGACCCTAAGCGGGTGGAGCTAACGGGCTACAACGGTATTCCCCACCTAGCCGCCCCGGTCGTGGTGGAGATGGATCGGGTGATTGGGACGTTGCAGTGGGCATTGCGGGAAATGGACGGCCGTTATAAGCTGTTTGCCGAGGTCGGGGCGCGGAACATCAAGGATTACAACCAAAAGACAAAGCGGGTGAAGGGCAAGGACAAGCTGCCCTATGTGGTCATCATCATTGACGAGTTGGCCGACCTGATGATGATGGCTCCCGAAGACACCGAGCGCAGCATTGCTCGGCTGGCGCAGATGGCGCGGGCAACGGGCATTCACATGGTCATTGCCACGCAACGGCCGTCGGTGGATGTGGTGACGGGGCTAATCAAGGCCAACTTCCCGGCGCGAATCGCCTTTGCTGTGGCTTCCAGCACCGACAGCCGCGTGATTTTGGACACCACCGGGGCGGAACGGCTGTTGGGACAGGGCGACATGCTGTTCCAAAGCCCCGATGCCGCGCAACCGGTGCGTTTGCAAGGGTGCTATGTCAGCGATGGGGAGCTAAACCGGATTATTCATTATTGGCAAACGGCGCGGCGGTTTGCCACTATTCGCGCCGAAGAGCAGATTATCCGCAAGCCGGAGGATTTGGCGCAAAAGATGGCGGCGCGGCGGGCAGAGCAGGCCGCAACGGCAGAACAAGCCGCCGCGAAGCCGGCCCCACAAGCAGAGCCGCCCAAGCCAACGGCTAAATCAGCGGCTAAACCAGCGGCTAAACCGTCTCTACCCAAGCCGGCCGATGTGCCAGTTCCACAAAACAATTTGCCGCCGTTGGATGTGGGGGGGAAAACGGCCGTTTCCAGTGCCGGGCTGCAAAAGCCCCTATGGGAAGCGTTAGACGAGTTGGAAAGCGAGCCGGAGGCCGAGGTAGAAGACGAACTGCTGCCAGAAGCCATTGCCCTGGTGCGCAAGCTCAATAAAGCCTCCACCTCCTTGCTCCAGCGCCGCTTCCGCATTGGCTACACCCGCGCCGCTCGTCTGGTGGACTACATGGAGCAACAGGGCATCATCGGCCCGCCCACCGGCACCAGCAAAGCCCGTGAAGTCATTGGCGGTACGCCAACAACCGATGACGAAGATGAAGAAGATGAGGAATTAGATGATGCCAGCTAAACAAAAATGGGTTAACATCTTCACAATAAAGTTGGTTCAGACAATACCAAGGAAAGTAAGCCAATGACACTCCAAGATATTATTGCTGATATTCATGCGCTGAACGAAGACTTGGAAGTTTACGAACGAAAGTACGGAGTACTTTCGGAAACCTTTTACGAAGCATATTTGAATGGTGAAGAGCCAGAAGATGATTCTTGGGTACTTGATTGGGCGGATTGGGCAGGAGCCTACAAAATTTTGCTACGACGACAAGAACAATATCGCGCAGCTATTGCTATACTGCGACTACAAAAAGACTCTTTAGGCAACGTTATTCAATACACAGCACGTCATGAACCCATTTCAGTCGCTACGTGATTATGAGCATTTTGTCTATACGCTAGGGCAACAATTTCCTAGTATCAAAAGCTCGACACTTGTTGTTGTGTCGCGGGGTAGACGAACTGCCATTTTACAAGGTGAACTCACCTTTCAGCATGGCTATCGTCTTACAATCAAAGAACGTTTGTCATTGGACAATGGCGTTGTTCGCATTGAGTTTTATGGCTATGAGCTATGGAAAAGCGGGGAAAAGTTGGCCTGGTATGACGCGCAGCCACACCCAAATGATGAAAAGCTAGCCAGTACACATCCACATCATAAACACGTTCCCCCCAACATCAAGAAAAATCGGATACCGGCTCCCAATATGCGTTTTGAGGAACCTAATTTGCCTGCTCTTATTCATGAAATGGAGTTGCTGATTGCGAACGAGTAGGGAAGATAATGAATATGGCTCACTTGACAGGTGAAGAACGGGCACAGTATGTGCAAAATATGTTTGCTCGGATTGCAGGCCGCTATGACTTAATGAATCGGTTGATGACTGGCGGGCAAGATTTGACGTGGCGGCGGTTTGTGATTGAGCAGGCGAGGTTGCCGGTTAACGGCCGTTTGCTCGACATCGCCACTGGCACGGGGGATATTGCCCTGGAAGGACAAAAACAGGTGCCCGGCTTGCAAGCTGTGGGGGGTGATTTCACCATCGAAATGATGCAGGCGGGGAAACAAATCCCGGCGCGGCAGCGTATTCAGTGGGTGGGGTCAGACACGCTGGCACTGCCATTTCCCAGCAACTATTTCGACGCTGTAACCTCTGGCTTTTTGATGCGTAACGTCATTGACGTGCGCGGGGCGTTTCGAGAGCAATTGCGGGTAACAAAACCGGGGGGGCGGGTGGTGGTGCTGGAATCTAGCCCGCCGAAGCAGAATGTTTTACGGCCGTTTATCCAGTTTCACCTCACCTATGTCATTCCCACCCTCGGCAAGCTCATCGCCGGTGAGTCCGATGCCTATACCTACCTGCCCGACAGCACCAAACAGTTCCAAACCCCCGAATCACTGGCAACGATTATGTGGGAAGAAGGCTACACCAACGTCTATTACAAGCTGTTCATGTTTGGCACGGTGGCGGTGCATGTGGGACAGAAGGCTAGTAATCAGTAATCGGTGGTCGGTAATCAGTAAAGGTCACTGATTACCGATTACTGATTACCGATCTATGGGCGATAGGCATCAGGGTTAACGGCCGTTTCTCCCCCCATCACCGCAAAATAATTGGTCAAACTGTAGGCCAACAGCGGCTCAATTAGTCGCTCCGTTTGCTGCGAAATATCGGAAAAGCAGCAGCCAATGCCAAAATGCCAAATCGCCGCCCCCTTCACCTGCGGATAAGCTGCATACAACTTTGCCGCCCAGGCAATATCACGCAGAGCCTCCCCTGGCTCCGGTACCGCCCGATATTCCCAACCCCACTCCGTAATCAGCACCGTTGGCCGGGGAATGCCATATTGGTCGGCAATGCGAAATAGCGCTTGAAAACGGCCAATTTTAAACGGGTATTGATCCCCAATTTTGCTTTTGTCATAGCTGTATTCATGCAGCGCAATTGCCAGCCGCTCTGGGTTGGCCCCCGCCAGCCGCAAAAAATCGAGCATGGCGGGAGATTGCCACTGCTCTGGCTCTGGCTCGCCCGAAGCCCAGCCAAACGCCGCCCACTTGAACCCATCATTCATCGCCAGCCGCGCCGTTTCCAAAGCAAACTGTGCCAGCCATTCTGAGCGGTTTTTGTCCACCTCGTTGATTGTTTCCATCCATACCAAGTTGGGATCAAGCTCTGGCGGCCACAGGGCACGATGTTCTTCCCAATGAAGCTGAGCCGCTTGGGCAGGGGGCAAATCATAATTTGGCACGCCGCCGCTGGCGCGAAAAACCAGCACGTGTGGCACGCCGCTTTGCTTCATTAGCTCCTGCGCCTTGAACAATGGCTCGGCGTTGTCTACGCTTTTGAGGAAAACAGGGACCCCGGCGGCATCCAACTTTTGTGTCCATAAATCAATCAGCGTCTCGTCTTCCATGAGGGTGACGTGGAAGCCGATTTTGACAAAGGCAAGTTCTTGGCCTTGCGCCTGGAGGTTGGCACGAACGGCCGTAAAATCCACCGTCGGCATCGGGGCGGGGGTGGCTGTGGGCGGCGGCGGAACGGTAGCCGTAGGCGTTGCCGCAGCCACTTCAATCACCGGCAAATAGCTATTGTTGCGGGTAACGGGCTGGGTCGTGGGGACAGGTGCAACCAGCGTGGGTGCAGCAAGCGTGGCTGTAACCTGCACCGGGTAGGCGGTTGGAAGATGGCTGGGGTAGCTGGTGGGGGCAGCGGGGTAGGATTCGGCGGTAGACGTAGGGAGTGGGGTGTGGGGTGTGGGAAGTGGGGGAATTTCGGCGGCGGTGGCAAGCTGGGCAACGGCCGTTTGTGGCGGCGTCTCCGTTGGTTGTTGGCAGGCAGAAACGGCCGTTAACAAGCATATAACTCCTAGCAGTTTAATCCATGTATGGACTGTGGTGCGTGGTGCGTGGTGCGTCCATAAAGCATCTGCATCACGCACCACGCACCACGCTTGCAAAATCATCCAGTTAACCATAAAAATCTGGCCGCATTGTAACAGGTTGCAGCAGCCATGAGACGGCTGCTCATTAACAATTCACCCAAAAGAAGGGTGGCAAAACGGCCGTTGCTGCGGTATCGTTGTAACCATGCGCTGGTTACAGAAAGAACTCATCCTCCGCGCCCGTCCGCGTGGCTTCCACCTGATCACGGCTGAAATTGCCGAACAGCTTCCTGAGCTTCGGCAGTTTGATATGGGGTTAGCGCACCTATTTATTCACCACACTTCTGCCTCGCTTGCCATCAACGAAAACGCCGATCCCACCGTGCGGCGGGATATGGAAAGCCATTTCAACCAGCTTGCCCCCGAAAATGCGCCGTACTATTTGCACACTTATGAAGGAGCAGATGACATGCCGGCCCATATCAAGGCGGTGCTGTTGGGCAGCAGTTTGACCATTCCAGTGACAAACGGCCGTTTCAACCTCGGCACCTGGCAAGGCATCTATCTGTGTGAACACCGCAACCAGGGCGGCAAACGGCGGCTCATCATCACCATTCAAGGCGAACCTGCGACGTAAATCTGCCTTTTCCATCAGAAGTTCAACTTCTGAACTGGGCAAATCTGCGTCCCATTTCACATGAAAATAGCAAAAACAATCCTTACATTATTCCAAGAAGCCGGGCAAGCGTTTGGCAAGGACAAGGCATCCATGCTGGCGGCAGCACTCGCTTACTATACCATCTTTTCGCTGGCACCGCTGCTGGTTTTCTCGGTGTTTGTCGCGGGAATGCTTTTTGGCGAGCAGGCCGTAACGGGTCAGCTTGTGGCGCAAATTGAAGGGGCGGTGGGGCATGAGGCGGCGGTGGTCATTCAAAATATTTTACGGAACGCCAGCAGCGGCTCGACCGGCTTTTGGGCAACCGTCGTCAGCACGGCCATGCTGGTGTTTGGGGCATCGGGGGTGTTTACTCAGCTCCAGCAGGCACTCAACCAGATCTGGGGGGTAGAACCGGAGAAAGCGAGTGGCCTAGCTGGGGTGTTGAAAATGGTGACGCAGCGGGCATGGACATTTTTGATGGTGCTGCTGATTGGTGGCTTGCTGTTGGCAGCACTGCTATTAACGGCCGTTGTTCAAGCCCTCAGCCAATACATCATCGCCCGTTTCCCGGCCGCTGCCTTTCTCATCCCCCTGCTCAACCTCGCCGTTGCCCCCTTTGTCATGTGGCTGGCTTTTAGCTTTATGTTCAAAGTGCTGCCGCAAACATCAGTGCGCTGGCGCGATGTATGGCTGGGGTCGGCTGTCACCATGCTGCTTTTTGCCGTCGGCGTTTCGCTGATTGGCTTTTACTTGGGGTTCAACACGGCTGGCTCGGTCTATGGGGCGGCAAGTTCACTAATTGTGGTGCTGCTATGGATTTATTATTCAGCCCAAATCTTTTTGTTTGGGGCGGAGTT
>JAGQGA010000314.1 GCA_020432595.1 Anaerolineales bacterium
AAAAATGGTCGCTACGGTAAAGATAACGGTATTTTTGATGTAACTAACGTAACTTTTGGTGGATGTCAAGATGGTTGTGTAATTATCAAGACCCACCCAATTAACTTCGGTGGTATAGCTGTTCCAATCTGTAAAGGCGTAATAAAAACCCATGATGCTGGGCAGCACAAAGAACACACCATACAGAATCAATGCAGCGATGACAAAATAGAAAGGATAAGTTTTATCTTTCATGATTTGCCTATTGTCGCCGATTGAGCTTTTCCTGACACCCAATCGAACTATAGCTTATAAGGGATTGGAGATTGGAGATTAGCCCAATCTCTAATCTCTAATCTCCAATCTTCGTTGCTAATGCTAATCTCTTTAGGAGATTACGTCTTATTTATTGTCCCCAAGCAGGATCCGAAGCGGTAGCGGCCATTTCCGCCCGACGTTGATCTATGCTTTGCAGCACCTCATCGGCCGTCATGGAACCGATGAACATGGATTCTAAATCCCGACCAATGTCCATCCATTGCGGATTGACATAGTTGACAACATCTTGATAAACAATAGATTCTGCGGGATAAGCGGCCAGGTATTCTTGCTGTTCAGGTGTCCATTTTGACTGGAGACCTGAGAAGTTGAGGTCGGCAAATTCGCTGGTGTTATCCAACAGGTATTGCAGGTTTTCCGGTTCCATCAGGAAGGCCAAGTATTGTTTGGCTTCTTCGATGTGTTCGGAGCCGGAGTAGATGAATTTGCTGGGGCCGGCCGGATGGGCAGGAGACAATTGGTTATCCACCAGTGGAATGGGGAAGAAGCCAAAAGTATTTGCGGCTACACCATATTCTGCTTCGATGGAAACAGGTGTGGTGAGGGTGGTGAGGGCCATGGCATACTCACCATTGGCGAGCTTTGCGTTGGCATCGGCGAAAGCATCGGACAGAGCATTATCGCCAAAGCAGCCCATGTCGTACAGCTCTTGCAATTGGGTTAAGGCTTCGGACATGATAGCCACGTCGGCAAATTGGGTTTCGTTGGCGTTTAATTGAGCGGCCAGACCAGGATCGGCTTGTTCAAAACGGGGGCCAATCATCGGGAACCATAGGACGTGATGCCAACCATCAGAGATGGGTTGATAAACGGGGACGATGCCATTGCCATTGTCCATGATTGTTTGGCAGGCTGCTTTGAATTCTTCATAGGAGGCGGGGACGCTGATGCCCAAATCGGCAAAGATGTCTTTGTTGTAGACCATGATGAAGTAGTTGGAAGCTACGATGTCCCAGATTTCTGCGCCGTAAACACGGCCGTTTAAGCTAACCATTTCCAGGGCAAGCGGGTCCATACGTTGTGTCCATTCTTGATCAGTCAAATCTACCGCATTTTCTTCAACATTATAGAGAACTTTCAGGTCTGTTTGTCCACTCTGTCCACCAAAAATATCGGGGCCTTCGCCAGCGTTCAGCTTGGTGGTAAGAACGTTGAAATATTGATCGGCAGGCAAAATCTGATAATCAACATGAATACCAGTTTCTGCCTCAAATTGGGCGGCGAGTTCCAGTTCAGCATCCTTAATCCAGCCCTGGCTGGCCATATAGGTAATCGTTACGCTTTCTTGCGCAGGTTCTTCAGCGGCGGGTTCTTCGGCGGCGGGTTCCTCGGCGGCGGGTTCCTCAGCAGCGGGTTCTTCGGCAGCGGGTTCCTCAGCAACAGGTTCTTCGGCAGCGGGTTCTTCAGCAGCGGGTTCCTCGGCGGTCGTTGAAGGTTCTTCGGCTGGGGCGGCTGGCGCAGAGCCACCACAGCTAACAACTAGCAGGGCAACCATCCATAATAAAAAGATGGTGCAAACTGTTTTTTTCATCATTTCTTTTCCTCCAGGTGGGAATAATTAGTTTGAGATACAACTTTTGCAGAGGCTTGAAAGTTTTTCTTCGCTAAATCTATAAGCACCTCCAAGATTGTTAGAAACAAAGCTTGTTCCACAACAACTATATGAATATTGGCCTAAAAGCTGTTTTCGTAAATGTTACCGAAAACATTTACGAAATTTTACAGTATTCAACATTGTGAGTCAACAAACGCAATTTGAGGAACTCCGAGTATTTTCATTTTGGGAGCAAAAACAAACACTTACGGTCGCTTGCTGCCAAACACAGCAAAAGCGTCACCCAAGTTATGTATGCTGCGCTGGATTGTGCAAAGAGGTATCATTACGCTTGCCAAAACAATCTGCAAAGAAGGAGTGGTGGAAAACATCAAGGTGCTTGATTTTGAATTAGGTGCGGAAGATATGGCAGCGATCACAACTTTAGACACAAAAACGAGCAGTTTCTTTGACCATCGTGACCCAGCGATGGTGAAGTGGCTGGGTGAAAGAAAATTAGCTATTTGATAGAGGATATTTGAAATGGACTATGTAAAACTTGGTAATACGGGAATGGATGTTTCGCCGATTTGCCTGGGCTGTATGAGCTTTGGCACGGCCGAAGGCTGGGTTCACAATACGTGGGCACTCGATGAGGAAGGCAGTCGCACCATCATCAAACGGGCGTTGGATTTAGGGGTCAACTTTTTTGACACCGCCAATGTTTATGCACGGGGTGTTAGCGAGGAGATTCTGGGTCGTGCCTTGAAGGATTATGCCAATCGGGATGAAGTGGTCATCGCTACCAAGGTGCATGGCAAAATGCACGAGGGGGCCAATGGGTCTGGCCTTTCTCGCAAAGCCATCCTGAGCGAAATTGATAAAAGCCTCAAGCGGCTTGGCACAGATTATGTAGACCTCTATATCATCCACCGCTGGGATTACAACACCCCCATCGAAGAGACGATGGCGGCTTTGCATGATGTGGTCAGAGCGGGCAAGGCACGGTATATCGGAGCATCGGCCATGTATGCGATTCAGTTCCAGAAAGCATTGCATGTGGCGGAAAAGAATGGCTGGACGCGCTTTGTTTCTATGCAGAACCATTACAACCTGCTCTACCGTGAAGAAGAGCGGGAGATGATGCCGCTTTGTGCTGAAGAAAAAATCGCTGTCACCCCCTACAGCCCGTTGGCCTCGGGTCGCTTGGCACGAGCCACCAGTGAAACCAGCACACGCCACGAAACTGACCCGGTGGCCAAGATGAAATATGATGCTACGGCTGAATCTGACCAGGCGATTATTGATCGGGTGACTGAGGTGGGGGAAAGACAGGGTATTCCGATGGCGCACGTCTCTTTGGCTTGAATGCTGCACAAAAATCCAGTCGTTGCGCCTGTGATTGGGGCGACAAAGCTCTCTCATCTGGAGAGCGCGGTGGCAGCGGCCTCTGTTAAGCTAACGGCCGAAGATATTGCTTATTTGGAGGAGCCGTATGTGCCGCATCCTGTGGTGGGTTTGATTCCTTATGGTGGTCAGTTGTTGAGTGCGCGGCGATAGGTGTGTGGTGGGTGGTGGGGAAACGGCTTTTGTGGGCAGGCATTTCTCTGCGCCAGCCATCACCAACAACCCACGCCCCCTTTCAACCCCACACCCCCGCATCATGATTGGCGGCACAGGGGCAAAGAAAACGCTGCGGATGGTAGCGCAATATGCCGATGCCTGTAACATCGGTGATTGGGTCGGCAACGATAACATGCAAAAAGCCCTCGATGATCTCAAAGGGCATTGCGAAAGGCTAGGACGCGATTAAGATACCATCGAGAAAACGTCACTTTGCACCGTGAATTTGTCTGGAGATGATACGGTCGTTAGCATCATCAACCGCATCCAAGAACTCGCCGCAATGGGTTTCACCCACACCATCTTCAACATGCCCGATGTGTACAAAATCACCCCGCTGGAAACCTTTGCGAACGAAATCATCCCGGCGGTGGCTGAACTCTAAAACACGTAGAACCAGGGAATTTCTATGACACAAGTAACAGCACCCCCGATTGAACCAAGTGTGAGAATGAAACGCACGGTGGCTTTTGGCGTAACGGCCGTTTTCATCACCCAATTCGTCAGCTTTCTATTCATCAACGCCAAAAACATCGCCACGCCGCAAATGATCGCCGAGTTCGATGGCATGTCGCTGTTTGCCTGGCTCATCGCCCTGCCCGCTCTCGCTGGCTCAATCTCCACGCTGCTCTTGGGCAAGCTCTCAGACATATATGGCCGTCGCACCATTCTCCTGCTCTGCATCGGCATTCTTATACTGGGATTAGGTCTTACCACGCAAAGCACCTCGATGGTCTTTCTGGTGGCCACAGCAACCTTCATGAGCATCGGCCATTTCCCCATCGTCCCCTTTTGTTTTGCCACCATCGGCGATCTCTTTGACCCAACTGAGCGAGCCAAATGGACGGGTCTGCTCAGTCTGCCTGGTGGCGTTGCCGCCCTGATCGGCCCTGTGCTAGGGGGGATTGTTACCGAAAGTGTGGTAGGTTGGCGCGGCCTCTATTGGGGCGCGATCCCGCTCATGCTCGTAGCGGCTGTCTTGATCGCCCTTACCTTTCCCAAAAATGCCCAACAGATAAAACCGAAAATTGATTGGTTTGGTGCCTTGGCAATGGCAGTCGCCACGACGACGCTCATCATCGGCTTCTCCCGTGTAGGTGTGCAGGGTCAGATCGGGATCGGTGTCATCCTGCTGATCATTTCCGCCATCGCCTGGGTCGGCTTCGTCCAGATCGAGAAGCGAGCCGAAGCCCCCATCCTAGACCCACAGGTACTCTTCAACCGCACCTTTATGACCGCCGCTGGCACCGGGATGCTGTCGTTCTTTGGGATGCTGGGCATCATGGCTTATTCGCCCATCTTCGTGCAGCAGGTGATGCAGATTAGCCCAGCCGTCAGCGGCTCAATGCTGACACCCTATACGGTACTCGTGGCCTTTATGGGCATCCCCGTCGGTTTTCTGATTGCCAAAACCAAAAAATACAAGTGGTTGTACCTCATCGGCTACCCCATTGTGACGTTGGCCCTATTTGCGATGTGGCGTTTTACCGCCAGCACACCGATTTGGCTCTACGTCCTCGTCACCTCTGTAGCCGCCTTTGGCCTAGGAGTCATTCCCACCGTTAATACACTGGTGGCTCAATTTTCCGTTCCCAGACGACTGCTCGGTGTGGCCGTTGGGGCCATCTTCTTCTTCCAAATGATCGGGATCGCCGTCGCGCCAGCCATCCTCGGTCTGGCCCAAAGCACCGCCCCCGACCTAGAAAGCGGTTTGAAGCTCGTCTTCCTGATGGGGGCGGTGGCGATGACGATCTCAACGCTCTTAATCACGACTATTCCCCAAATTTCTGTGGATGACGAAGTGCCTGACAAAGCTGCGCCCAGCCGGCTGCCCTTCCCTATGGATATTGACACCCTCCGCGCATTGCTGGCCGAACGGGACAGCTTCAGCGTTCTGGAAACGGTGGATGTACAAACGGGGGCAAGAACCATCCTGCATGAATTCGATACCGTTGTCTCTGCGCCGAACTGGACGAAAGACGGCCGTTTTCTTATATACGACAGTCGGGGGCGGCTATATACCTACGAATTGGCGACGGGCGCAATCGGTCATCTCGACACCGATTTTGCCATTGACTGCACCAATGACCATCTGCTCTCGCCCGACAACAGCCAACTCGCCATCAGCCATTTCACCAACGAAGATGCCGCCGCCCGCATTTATAGGCTCCCCTTAGCCGGTGGCAGCCCAACCCTGATTACCGAAAAAGGGCCAAGCTATCTGCACGGCTGGTCGCCGGACGGTAAACACCTGGTCTATTGCGGTGAGCGGAACGGGCAGTATGACATCTACACGATTTCGGTGAACGGTGGCCCGGAAACGCAGCTAACAAACGAACCAGGGCTGGACGATGGCCCGGAGTATGCGCCAGACGGCCGTACCATCTGGTTCAACTCCGTTCGCAGCGGCTTGATGCAAATCTGGCGCATGGAGGCCGACGGCTCAAACCCGACGCACATCATCAAGGAGGAGGCCAACTGCTGGTTCCCGCACATCTCGCCGGATGGCAAGTGGGTGGCTTACATTGCTTATGGCAAAGAGGATGTGGAACCGGGCGATCATCCGCCGAACAGGGATATTGAGATTCGTCTCATGCCTGCTACTGGCGGTGTCTCCAAAACCATCGTCAAGCTGTTCGGTGGACAAGGCACAATGAACGTGAATTCCTGGTCACCCGACAGTCGCACGCTGGCGTTCGTGTCTTATCGGTTGAAAGAATGAGGGTGCTGGCCAGCCCGTCGAGTCAGACCTGTCAGATTTTCTTTCATTGCTGAGCTACCCTAAAGAAAACCTCACAGGTCTAGGCAAACGATACGAGTTATTGCCGCAGAATCTTTGCCATCGCCTTGCCTTTAGCCAGCTCATCAATCAGCTTGTCTAAATGGCGTATTTTTTGCATCAGCGGGTCTTCGATTTCTTCTACACGAATACCGCACACAACACCTTTGATGAGCGAACTATTCGGATGATAGGCTGGGGCTTGGGCAAAAAAGGTTTCAAAATCGTTTTCCTGTTCGATTTGTTGTTGTAAACCCGCTTGGTCATAACCTGTCAACCAGCAAATGATTTGGTCAACTTCCTCTT
>JAGQGA010000315.1 GCA_020432595.1 Anaerolineales bacterium
TACACTGGTGGGACCAAAAGGTGTGAAGCTATCGGGTGGGCAGATTCAGCGCACAGCGACGGCGCGGATGTTTGTGCGGCAGGCGGAGCTGATGGTGTTTGATGATTTGTCGAGTGCGCTGGATGTGGAGACGGAGCGGACGTTGTGGGAACGTTTGGGGGACGTGGAGAGTAGGGAGTGGGGCGCAGGGAGTACTCCCTACACCCCACTCCCTACATTTCTTGTGGTTTCGCACCGGCGGGTGGCACTGCGGCGGGCGGATTGGATTGTGGTGTTGGAAAACGGCCGTATTTCAGCCCAGGGGACATTGGGTGATCTGTTAGCTACCAGTGAAGAAATGCGTCAGCTGTGGTCGGGCGATCTGGATTAAGTTTGCTGGGCGTGGCAACCACCACGCCCAGCAAACTTAATGATTAGCTGCCGGGCGTGATGGGGAAATCAAACTCACCAACGGTGTTGGTTTTGAAAACGCCACCGCCAGGGCAGTTTAGCTCTTGAATATAATAAAAGGTGTTGATGGCTGGATTGCCTTCGGTGCCGCTGGCGTTCCAACTGTTGCCAGCCAGGTTGTTGCCATTGGTAGTAAAGCCATTGTAGGGTGAACTGGTGCTGGTATAGGCATTGGTTTCGCCACAGCTATCGGCCTCAGTTGTCCAACTGGCGGTGAGGGTGTTGCCCACAAAGCCGATGGACAACGTGGGCGTGGCGAGATTGAGGATGTTGGTCGTTGGCGGGGCGGTGCTGCCCAGGGTAAAGGGGGAATAGCTGCTAATGCCCGTTGCTTCAACCCAGCAGCCAGAGCCACTGCCGTTGACGCAGGCCAGATCGCGCTCGGAGTAGCTGAGGGTGCTGCCAGCAGCTTCCCAACTGCTGCCATTGAAGTGCCAGACCGAAAGCCCATTGGCGGCCTGTTTGTTGCGCTCGGCTTCGCTAAAGTAGAAGCGAATGGTGGCTGCCTGGTTGTTGCTGGGGGTGATGTCGAAGCAGCGGTTGACGAGGGCATCGCTGCCGCTGAGGGTGCAGCGGGTTTGGTTGCCTCGTATGGCGACGGTGACATTGCCGAGGCTGCCACCGGTGGGGGTGATGATGAGGCCGTAATGTTGGGTGGCATTGCTGGCGGCGTTTTTGATGGAAGCGAAGGTGACGGGAGTAGAAACGGCCGTTACTGCCCGCGTATCTTTAATCGTTCCCTGATTGTCTACCAATGCCTCCGTCGCCAAGGTTTGCCCAGCCAAATGCAGCGTGGCTCCGTTGGCAACCGAGACGCCGCCTGAGACCGTTAGCGAACGCGCCAGCAAAACTTCACCGGTGTAGCCCGCTGCCAGCGATACGCTTTTGACCGTGCCGCTGAAGCTGGCATCTACCATTGCATCTTTGCTGCTGGTGGTATTGAACACAATGTCGTTTGCCGTAACAGGCACCACATCACCCACCCAGTTGGCTGCTTCTGACCAGTTATTGGTTGTACCGCCGCCGTCCCAAACGGCCGTTGCGCTCGCCGCCCCATACTCAAATGCCCCAATATCACATTGGGCATCATTCCGCATATGGCCGCGCTGATCCAAGCCGTTGATTTCGGCCGTCGCACAAGCGGCTGCATTGCCGCTGTTGATGGCACCAGAACCAGCTTGTAGTGCATGGGTTCGGGTTGCACCACCATTGTCGGCCAATGCTGTTACCAATGGGTCACCGCTGTTACCGGCACTACAGCCGCCATCCTGCACCCAGTTGTTAACGTTGGTTGAAATGGCGGTGCCAATGACGCAGTCGCCCCCACCTGTGCTGCCGCCAATGAGGGTATTGGTCATATTGAGTGTAGAGCTGCCGTCAATATAGACACCACCACCATTCCCGGCAGCTTGATTGTTGAAAACGGTGCTGTTTACCAGATTAACGGTGCTGGGTGTTGAACTCCAGTGAATGCCATTGATGCCACCGCCATCCCACCAGCGGGCGCGATTATTGGAAAAGGTGCTGTTGTAGATATTTGCTGTGCGGAAGGCGATGAAGAGACCGCCGCCGCCCCCGGCTTCATTGTTGATGATACTGCTGTTATAGATATTGACGTTTCCCTGAAGGCTGTAGATGGCACCACCGTAGGAATTAGCGTAGCCATCACTTAAGGTGCTGTCGTAGACTGTAAGCGAATCAAAATAATCGATTGTGATTAAGCCCCCGCTACCGGTGGTTGTACCTTTGGTGAGCGTCATTTCGCGTAAGATAAGATGTCCACCATTGACGTTAAAGAGGCGGGTGTCTGCAGCTGAGTCGTTGTTTGTGTCGCCACTGATGGTGATGTTTTGCCCACTGCCGTCAATGGTAATTTCTTTGTCAATGAGAAGCTCTGCAGCCAGGCGTATGGTTTGCCCAGCGATGGCTGTGTCAAAGGTTATAGTGTCGCCAGCACTAGCGTCGGCGATGGCTTGGCGCAGGGTGCAGGAGCCGCTGTCGGCGGTGCTGGTGACGACGCCGGCCGTAGGGCAGCCGGTGCCGATGATGGTGATGGTGGCGGTGTCGTTTTGTGTTGGCGAGCCGTCGTCTGTGACCTGCACGGTCAGACTAAAGGGAGCGTTGGAGAGGGCTGCGCTGTTGGCAACGGTGATGTCACCGGTGAGGCTGTTGATGGCGAAGGCACTGCCGGTGTTGCCAGCAGTGATGGCAAAGGTGAGCGTATCGTTGTCGGGGTCGGTGGAAACGGCCGTTCCCACCAGATTCCCCTCACCGGCCGATGAAGCAACCACAAACGCCTGATCATTGATTATCGGTGCCAAATTGACATCGTTAACCGTCACAGTCACCGTGGCAAACGATGCCAGATTGGGCGTGCCGTCGTCTAACACCTTGACCGCCAGATTAAAAATCGCCCCAGCCGTTAACGAGCCGTTGCTTTGTACCGTAAGCTGGCTGGTGCTGCTGTTGATGCTAAACGTGTCGTTACTGTTACCACCCACGATGCTAAACGATAGGTTGTCGCTATCGCTGGCGGTAACAGTGCCAACTACGGTACCAGGAGCACTGGCTTCACCAACCGAGAACGCCTGATTAGCAATCGTTGGTGCATCGTTGCTGCCATACGCTTCCGTGCCGTTGTGTTCAAAGGCCCCAATGTCACAGGTACCAGCGTGGCTGTAGCCACGCTGGTCTTGACCGCTGAGGTTGGCGTTGCTGCAGCCTGTCGCATTGCCTGCATTGATGGCTCCAGAGCCTGCCAGCAGCGGGTGCGTTTCCGTTGATCCGCCATTGAACCCAAGCGAGCCGATCAGGGGATCGCCGCTGTTAGCCGCACTACAGCCGCCGTCTTCTACCCAGTTGTTGAGATTCGTAGTTGGCGAGGTGCCAATGACACAATCGCCGCCGCTGGTGCTGCCAGCGATTAGGGTATTGGTCATGTTGAGGATGGCACTGCCGGAAATAAAGACACCACCCCCATTATCATCGGCGTGATTGTTGTAGAAAGTGCTATTGGTCAGGTTAATGGTGCTGGGAGAGCTGCTCCAATAGGCACCGTGAACACCGCCCCCATCCCAGGAACGGGCGCGGTTGCCAGAGAAGGTGCTGTTGTAAATGTTGGCCGTTTCAAAAGCGATGAACAAGGCACCGCCAGAGCCAGCTTCGTTGTTGATAAAGCTGCTGTTATAGATGTTGACGGTGGCTTGCTGGCTATAGATGGCTCCCCCATAGCTGTCGGCGTAGCCGTCGCGCAGCGTGCTGTTGTAGATAGAGAGGTCGTGCCAGTAATTGACGGCAATAAGGCCCCCGTTGCTGCCGGTGCCTTTAGCCAGCGTCAGGTTGCGGAGGATGAGGTGGCCGCTTTGCCCAGCAGTTGTGCTGAAGAGACGGGTGTCGGGTTCGCCATTGTTGTCGGTGTCGCCGCTGATGGTGATGTTGTTGCCGCTGCCATCAATGGTGAGGTTTTTGTCTACGACAATTTCAGAGGCGAGATGGATGGTTTGCCCGGCAATGCTGTTGTCGAAGGTGATGGTATCGCCAGCCGTGGCATCAGCAACGTGCTGGCGCAGGGTGCAGGCACCGCTGTCGGAGATGTTGGTGACGACGTTGGCGGCGCAAGTGGTGTTGATGGTGCCAGAGGTAAAGCTGTTGTCGGAAACATCGTAAAAGAAGTGGTCGGGCAGTTCTGAACAGGCAACGCGGACGCGGGCGAACAGGGTAGTGGGGATGGTGGGTACGGTGATGCTTTGTGAGCCATCGTTGGGGGTGTTTGTAGCCAGGTTGTAGGGGTAGCTTTGGCCGCCGTCAACGGAGAGGTCAATATTGACTTGGGAACAGTTGATGGGTGCCTGATCGGTGTTGGCGACGTTCCAGGTGACGGTTTCACTGCCGCCAGTTGCCCAGGATTCGGCGCCGCTGTTGGGGCTGGTGACCTGGAAGGCTGCTCCTGTGTCTACGGCGCTGAAGGTGATTTCGTCGTAGGCAACGCCACCGGCTCCAGCGTGGTTGTCACGCACCTGGAGGCGGAAGGTGAGGGAGCGGGCGAAGGCGGGCAGTAACTCGGCATTGGTTGGGTCGGGGAGGCCAGCAGCAACAACGGCCGTTCTTGGAATAAACCGCACCCCCGTGTCCTTGGGTGGGTCAACCCGCACCAGCGGCACCGTTTCCCCGGCAGGCTGGCTACCAACGGCCGCTGCCGCCCCCAAATCATGCTGCTCCCAACTGTAGCTGAGCGTATCCCCCTCGGCATCGGTGGCTGTGCCGACGAGAGCAAATGGGGTATTGATTGGAATGGAAAAGCCGGTGGAGCCAGCATCCACAACAGGAGGCGTGTTGTCCGTGTCCAGCGTATAGCCGCAACTGCTGCCGTTGCCGTCTTCAATAAAACTCATAATTTGCTGAAAGGAGCCAACGTTAAAGTTTTGTGTGCTGGGGCCAAGCGAGTCGCATACAGCATTGTAGCTCATGATGGTGACACCTGAGCCAGGTTCCCAGGCGGAAGATGCCGCACGATTGCAACTGGCATTGTTGGTGTTTTGCACGTGTCCGGCTCCAAACTGATGACCTAGCTCGTGGGCGAGAATGTAAAAGCTGGCTCCAGAACCAGAGGCACCAACCGCTTTGCCTGAGCCACAAACTGAGTTAAGCTGTGCTTTCCCACCACCACCGCTTTCGGCAAAGACGTGCCCAATATCAAATTTGCCAGCACCGATGGTGCTGTTTAAATTGGCTGGATTTTCGCTGAGCATCGCATCTAAATTATTATTGGTATATGGGTCGGTGCTTCCATTCAAATAGATGACTTGTTCAGATTCATTGATCAGGATAAGGCGAACGGCCAGATCGCGTTCATAAGCGGCATTGACCTGATTGAGTCGCGTTACAATTGCGGCGATGGTTCCAGAAACAGTGCCACCACCGTAGGTCTGTGCAAATTCGCCCGTTGCCGCCACGGCGATACGGTAGAGACGGAGTGTGTTGCCTACGGAATAGGGTGCTGGGAACTGGGGCATTTGGTTGCGGAGGGCTTTGAATTCGGGCGATTCTTCCAGGACGCCCTCGTCGAAGGGAAGTTGGGTGAGGTCGTTGTGATTAAAGACGATGTGATGCTGAGTGTCGCCGATTTGGTAGGGCTGGACGAGGTAGGTGTCTTCGGGGGTGAGGATGATGGCGTTGAGGCCGGCCGGTGACCAATCGAGGCGTACTTTGATGGCGGGATTGTCGAGGCCATACCCGGCATAGGTTTTGATGTTGGGGTAACGGGCGGCCAATTTTTCCTGCATAATGGGAGATTCGACGATGACGAAGGAGAGGAGGGTGCCATCAGGCAGGGGCAGGGGAAGGACAACGGCCGTTTCTGCTGCCTGTTGGCTAAATTCCAGCGGGGCTTTGGCTAAAATGGCTTGTAGTGCCGGCTGGTTAACGGCCACTGTGCGATAGCTGCTGACCATGTCTGTACGCAGTGGCCCACGGCGGGGAACGGCCGTTTGTGCCACATAACGCCATATGGCTGACGGTGTTTCCGGCTGCGGCGTGTTGTTAGACAATGTTTGAGCGGATGTTTGTAGTGAGAAAGCAAAAGCTAGGAACAGATTAACGATTGCCAAGCTGATAAAGCGGGTAAAGCGGCTGTGTGTCATGGGTGAAACTCCTTTGTTACTTCCAATGGCCGATTTTTTCAAGCTTAGCAGGAATTGTAGATGAATTTATATGAGCCACAGTAGGACATATTTCCTGCTGTAGCTCATACGCGGCACCGCTATTTTAACTGGTCAGGGTTCCTGGATGGGCGGCTTGGGGGTGGGGCTGGCGTGGGCACCAGCGGGGTGGGGGCGATTGGGCAAGGGGCGTGGGTTGCGCCGCTGTACGCGAGGCTGTGGCGGCTGGCTGGGCTGGGGTTGGCGCGGTGGTTGGACTGGGGTGGGTTGTTCGGCCGGCCGTTCCTGGCGAACGGGCTGGCGCAGGGCTGGCTGTGGTGGGGCAGAAACGGCCGTTTCCCGCCCCGCCCGATTAAAGTCAAAAATATACTCACCCGCCACCGAAAACGCCCCGATAAACAAAATGCGCGTAATCCAGACCAGTGCCGCAATAAAGATTGGCA
>JAGQGA010000316.1 GCA_020432595.1 Anaerolineales bacterium
CCCGCGAACGGCCGGAATTGGTGCTAGCGATGATGTTGGCGGCGGTGTTGCCTGGGCTGCGGAAAACGGCCGTTTCTCAACTAGCCTGGCTGGCCGTCGAAGAATGGCCCGATAGCTGGCTTGCCCCGCTTGGTTTTTACCGCATCAGCCAGCTAGAAACCTACACCAAACGCCAAATGAACATCCCCCTGCTGTCGCCACCGCTGCATCCCCTCACCTTTCGCCCCGCCCAGTTAGATGATTTGGCGACCCTGGCGGAAATTGAAGCAGCGGCCTTTGCCCCGCTGTGGCGGCACAGCGGCCAGGCGCTGACCCAAGCCTTTAGCCAAGCCTTTAGCTTTGATGTGGTAGAACAAGATGGGGGCGTAATCGGCTTTCAGCTTAGCACCCGCAGCGGCTATAATGGGGCACATTTGGCGCGGATGACCATCCGCCCGGAGTGGCAGCAGCAGGGGATTGGCAGCGCCCTGCTCATCCACACGCTGCAACAGTATCAAACGCACGGCATCCGCCACGTGTCGCTAAACACCCAGGTGGAAAATATCGCTTCGCGGCGTCTTTACAAAAAATTCGGCTTCCAGCCAAACGGCGAACGGCTGCCAATTTGGTGTTTGGACATTGGCGAGACAAAGCGTGATAGCTAGAGATCTGACCGCTCTTGACTTGAGCGTTTGCGAGAGTTGTAGCTTTTCAGAATTTGAACCGCAAAGTTCGCAAAGGACGCAGAGAAAGAGAAAAACAGGCTAAATCTTTGCGCTCTTTGCGCCCTCTGCGGTTCAATTGGCTTAATACTGGTTTTTGAGCAAACCCAATGAAAACGTAACTGTTTCGAGGTACGGGGTAGTTAACAATAGAGGAGTTAGCTGGTTGATGAACATTCGTCCCACAATTGCCCACCTATACCAGGAACGTGTCCGGCTTTCGGGAGATGGGGTGTCGTATTATTACCCGGAAAACGGCCGTTATTCCCCCGTCACCTGGAACCAAGCGTACCAAGCCATCAACGAACTGGCACTGGGCATGTGGGAGATGGGGCTGCGCCACGGCGACCGCGTGGCCGTTGTCAGCAACTCCCGCCACGAATGGAGCGCCATTGACCAGGCCGGGCTAAGCTTTGGCGGTGTGGTCGTGGGCATCTACCCCACCACCGTCACCGAACAGGTCGCCTACATCCTTAGCCACAGCGAAACCCGCATCGTTTTTTTGGAAGACAACGACCAGCTTACCCGCCTCGCCGCTATTTTGCCCACCCTGCCAGCCCTTGAAACTATCGTCCTCATTGACCCCAGTGGAGCCACCGCCGGGAATTGGCTAACGCTCGACGATGTGCGCCAGCGTGGGCGTGGTCTGCTGGCTGCTCAGCCCGATTTGCGCCAGCAAACCCTTGAAGCTGTTCAACCCGACGACATTGCCGCCCTGGTTTACACCAGCGGCACGACTGGCTTGCCCAAGGGGGTGGTGCTGCGCCATCGCAATTTGTTTAGCGTTTGCCAAAGCGTTGATGAATACCTTGGGCTAAATCATGGGGAAACGGGGGTCGTTTTCTTGCCCATGGCCCACATTTTGCAGCGTGTCAACATGTATTTGGGGGTCTATGGCAACATCATTGGCTATTATGCCGCCGACATGCTCAAGGTGATGGAGACGGTGCAGGCGGCACAGCCCGGCACTTTTTCCGGCGTTCCCCGCGTTTTCGAGAAAATTCATGCCCGGATTATGGCGGGTGTCGCCCAAGGGCCACCCAATCGGCAAAAAATCTTCCACAAGGCACTGGCGGCGGGGGTGGCGCGAAGCCGCTATTTGCAAAATGGGGGCGCGGTGCCGCTGCTGCTGCGGCTCCAATATGGGCTGTATGACCGGCTGGTGTGGCAGCGATTACGCCACGCCATTTTTGGCACTAATGTCCACTATTTGACTTCGGGGGCAGCACCGATTAGCAAGGAACTGCTGGCGTTTTTCCACGCGATGGGACTGACGATTATTGAGGGGTATGGGCTGACGGAGACGAGCAGCCCGATTACGCTCAATCATCACCGCCGCTTCAAATTTGGCACAGTTGGCCCCGCGCTGCCTAGCTCGGCGGTGAAGATTGCCGCCGATGGGGAGATTTTGCTGAAGGGGCCGGGGGTATTTGACGGCTATTACAAGAACCCGGAGGCAACGGCAGCGGCATTTACCGAGGATGGCTGGTTTCGCAGTGGCGATATTGGGGAACTGGACGGCGATGGCTTTTTGCGGATTACGGATCGCAAGAAGAATTTGCTGATTACGGCGGCGGGAAAAAATATTGCCCCAGCTCCGATTGAGAACCAGATGATGAACAGCCCCTTTATCAGCCAGGCGTTGGTGCTGGGCGACCGGCGCAAATATTTGGTGGCGCTGCTGACGCTGGATGGGGAGGCGGTGGGGCAATGGTGTGAGCAGCAGGGGAAGGGGGCGCTGTCGCTGGCGGAAATGGCGGCGGACGCGGAGGTACAGGGTTTGATTGGGGCGGTGGTGGCGGAGGTTAACGGCCGTTTAGCCAGCTATGAAACCATCAAACAGTTCCGCATCCTGCCCGAAGAGTTTTCCGTTGCCAACGGCACCCTCACGCCGTCGCTCAAGCTCATCCGTAAGCCCGTTGAGCAAAAATACCAACATTTGCTGGATGAGATGTATGGATAAATGTAATGATCAAGGGTTTATAAAGCTGAAATATCTCACGCCAAGACGCAAAGACCGCCAAGTTTTCCCTTTGCGTCTTGGCGCCTTTGCGTGATTTTTCTTCCTACGAACCTCTGAACATTACAGAAATGTATGGATAAGGAACCCACTATGACCACACTTCACGCCGAGCTAAAACGGCCGTCTTGGCTGCTTTTGGCAATGGAACCCCGCGCCCTCTATGAGCTGGGGGCATATTACCTGACGCTGCCTTTTTTGAAGGCGGCTCCCGCTGGCGACGGCCACCCGGTGATGGTGCTGCCGGGCTTTATGGCCGACGACCTTTCGACCCGACCTTTACGCAATTTTTTGAAGGGGAAGGGGTATAAAACCTATGGCTGGGCGATGGGGCGCAACTTTGGGCAGGGGACTGACCTGGAAAGCGGCGGTCTAAACTATCGGCTGATGGAGCGGCTACGCGCTATTTCGGCGATTAATGGCGGGAAGAAGGTGAGTTTGGTGGGCTGGAGCTTGGGCGGCATCTATGCGCGGGAAATGGCGCGGGAGCAGCCGGAGTTAGTGCGGCAGGTGATTTCGCTGGGCAGCCCGTTTGTGGATGCGGGGGTGGCGACGTATGCCAAGCCGCTGTATGAGCTGCTGCGCGGGGAGAGTGTGCATGAGCTACATCCGAAGCTGAAGGAACGGTTGAAGATTCCGCCGCCGGTGCCGTCAACGGCCGTTTATTCCCGCACCGATGGCATTGCGGCATGGCAAAGCTGCCTGGACCAAACGACGGATGAGCAGACGGAAAATATTGAGGTGGACAGCAGCCACTGCGGCTTGGGCCACAACCCGCTGGTGGTGTGGGTGATTGCCGACCGGCTGGCGCAGCCAGAGGGGGAGTGGCGGCCGTTTGATAGGTCGGGGCTGCGGCGGTTGTTTTATCGAGGAGGGAGAGATGACCGACGACGGACGACGGATGACGGATGAATGAATACTAGCCTAGAGGGTTTTGTTGCTACACGCAACTATGTTGAATCAATAACGCGATAGCCACAAGGCTTTTAAGCCATATAAGCTTGCTGGTTTGTAGCCAGCAATAGTGAGCGGTAAGTGAGTAATATTCTATGAATGATCATGATGAAAGCTTTATAGCTTCTGCTTCGTTGTGCGACACCCTTTTTCAGGAACTGAGTAAAAGAATTGACGATTTGCAAAGAGAGAAACGACAAAGGTGGTGCTGTTTATTTCAACTGGGTCATAAGCGATTTGCTTATGTTTCGCATCGTAAAAAATCCGCACGTCTAGAAATATGGTTTATAGGAGAGGTTTCCGCTTCTGAGCAATACCCTGATCTAGAAATTAAGTGGAGGACTCCTACGTCAGGAGGATTTGGGCAAGCTTTTAAGGCTCGATTTTATTTGGATCATTTATCACAAGTGCAAAACGCTGTTGATTTACTTTACCACGTATCATACTCTGCATCGAAGAAGCACGATACCCGCTTAGAAAAACGAAACTTTTCTCAATCTATTACTAATAAGGAAGACATTGCACCCTATACGGTTAAGGAAGCCCGGTATGTTGAAGGAGAAAAACGTGCTGCTGTTACAACTGTTCGTAGCCCAACACTTAGAGCAGCAGCTAAACGGAAATGGGGATTAAAATGTTACTGCTGTGGGTTTGATTTTGAACAGTTTTATGGTGACATTGCAAAGGACTTTGCAATTGTTCACCACCTTGACCCATTCATGGATGCTTCAAATACCTCACGTGAATCTACTTTACAAGATGTAAGAGTAGTGTGTGCAAACTGCCATTATGTACTCCATTTGGAAACCCCACCAATAGATGTGGATAATCTAAAAAAACAAATATCTTGCTCTTGGGATCGATGGTCAGAATTTGGTATACAACGAAAAAACAAGGAATATTAAGGACAGTCTCCCATGCCATACCATGGCCTAAAAGATAGAGCATATATTTTGACTGGAGTGCCAGAAAACTAACATGACGCTTCTCCTTGAAATTCAAAAAGAATTAAAGAACCTGCCTCTTGAAAAACAAAACGAGGTACTTAATTTTGTGCTGTTTTTGCGCCAGCGCACCACGGATACGCAGTCACCCAAACAGCACTCACTAAAAAAACATTCAGCCTTTGGTTCATGGCAAGCGCGTAACATTGATGCGGTTGCTTACCAGCAGGCATTGCGTGCCGAGTGGGATGAGGAATGATTGCCGTCTTTGATACCAACATCGTGATTGATGCCCTTAATGGCATAGAGAAAGCTGATGCTGAATACGGCCGTTATGAGCGTGTCCTGATCAGCCGAATTACATGGATAGAAGTACTGATTGGCGCAAAAGAGAACGAGGCCAACTTACGCGACTTCCTCCAATCTTATTTCGAAATTGTGCCATTGGACTTAGGTGTCGCAGAAAGTGCTATCCAAATTCGCCGGGTGCAGCGCATTCGTTTGCCCGATGCCATTATTTGGGCGACGGCTCGCACCAATGATGCTCTATTGGTCACACGAAACACAAAAGATTTTCATCCCAACTGGGCAGGTGTTCGTTTACCTTATACGCTTTAAGTTGGATAGTTTGTGGGAAAAACGGCCGTTTTTCCCCACTTCTCTCCCCTCTCACGCTAACATTTGGCGGAAAACGGCGTAACACCACCAGCCCCAATCATGAAACCTTTATGATACTTCTCCTTGAAATTCAAGAATGAATTGAACGCAATGATTACCGATACAGAAATCAGATTGAGAGGTGTGGAAGCACTTATTCAAGCTTTAGGAGAGGTACAAGCGGAACGGTTTATCAGCCTAATTTTGCGCGAACCTTTTGATTATACGGAATGGCAACAGCAACTTTGGCAAGATCGTAGTGTGGAGCAGATTAGCAGGGCGGCAATGTTGCAGCGGCAGGCTGAAAAGCGATAAGGAAAAGGTGTGGAGAGGGAAAAACGGCCGTTTTTCCCCACCTTCCTCCCCCTCTCCACGCTAACATTTGGGGGAAAACGGCCGTTAATAAATAACAAACTGCACACAATCAAGGATTTTACTTGAAATAATATCTGGTAAACTTGACGAGTGCGTTTGATATGAAAAGGGATTCTATGATCAACCAAGAAACTTTATGGCTTGAACTGGCCGCACTGCCACCCGAAGCGCAACGTTCAGTGGCCGATTATATTGCTTTTTTGCACACTAAATACAGTTCCACGCAAACATACCAGAACCCACAACGCTCTAACCTTGCCGATGAACCCTTCGTCGGACTGTGGCGCAATCGTCCAGAAATGGACGACAGCCAAGCTTGGGTACGCAATCTTCGTGAACGTGAGTGGGCAAAATCAAGTGGCTGACTTAATCATTGTTGATACCGATGTGCTGATTGATGTAAGCCGGGGCGTAGGGGAAGCTATCACCTGCCTACAGCAAATTGAGCAGCAATCTATCTTGAGCATCAGCACCATTACCAAAATGGAGTTGATAGTGGGATGCCGCAACAAAGGGGAGCTACGCACGGTTGAGAGATTCTTGTCTCGATTTCAAATTATCAAGATTAGCGAAGCTATTTCAGATAAGGCAGTTGAGTTGCTTCAGAAATATCGCTTGAGTCATGGTTTATTAATTGCCGATGCTTTGATTGCGGCAACAGCCATTACGTTGGAGCAGCCCCTTGTAACTAAGAACCAACGGGATTATGTCTTTATCACAGAATTACAACTGTTGCCTTATCCGAACCCGTTTGGTGTCTCATAACGGCCGTTTTTCCCCACCCATATCTCCTCTCCACACCAACATTGAGAGGGGAGCATTTCAGTTTTGGGGCATTGATAAACTCACCTCTCCGCAAGCCAATTTCTCAGCCAAGAATTGTCATTTC
>JAGQGA010000317.1 GCA_020432595.1 Anaerolineales bacterium
TTGGCTCTTTGGTAACGGCTTTTTTGTTTACGATAGGTAAGTGGGGCATTGGGTTGTATTTGGGCAACAGCGCCCCTGGCTCAACCTATGGGGCAGCGGGATCGCTCATCGTGCTGCTGCTTTGGATTTATTATTCGGCGCAGATTCTGTTTTTGGGAGCGGAGTTTACGCAAGTTTATGCGAACAACTATGGTTCGCGCATTGTGGCCGATGAAACGGCCGTTTCGCTCACCCCAGCTGCACGGGCACAACAAGGCATTCCGCACACCGCAATGGCTATCCAGCAAATCCACCATTCCACTGCCCAGTCGCCTGCACCTACCAACACCACTCTCCAATCAGCTACCGCCTGGATGAAGCGGTTTCACCACTATCTGATAGAAACTTTGGCCGTGATCGTTGCCGGGTGGCTGCTCCTCACCAAAAGAAATTAGCCCGCTTCAACCATAAACTGCACACCCAACTGATCAGAGTGCAATTCGTGCTCGCGGCCAAACTTCATGTTAACAACCTGTGCAATCACAGCCGCCATTTGTGCCGTTCGCCCACTGTTGGGGTCGTTGGGGTCATAGGCGGCCACCACCGCTGCCCCCGTTAACCCCTGTGACAGCCTTTGCTTAGCAATTTGCTGCGCTGAATGTCGTCCTACTACGTGACCAATCTCATGCGCCATTACGCCCGCAAAGTCGCAAAGTCGCCAAGCATTTTCCCTTTGCGTCTTCGCGCCTTTGCGTGACATAAAGTTAATTCCGATAATGTCTATTAGAAGAACCTGTGCAACAAACGGCCGTTTTTCCCGTATAGAATACAGCAAATATAAGCGAGGGTATATGAAAATGGCACAAATAGAAGCTGTAATGAAAGAAAAATACGTGGAGCCGGTACGCGAGATTCCCTTTTTACTTCGCGTGGCTTGGTTTTTTGTTTTTGGCTGGGAACTGGCTGCCGCCTGGATTTTTATCGCCTGGGCACTCAACGCCACCATTATTGGGCTGCCGCTGGGACTGTGGATGATTGACCGCATCCCCCAGGTGCTAACGCTCAAGGCTCGCCCCGGGGCTTACTTGGTAGATGGTAAAAACGGCGACCGCATTTTTGTCAATGCTGAACAGCCCCCCTTCCTCATCCGCATGGTCTATTTCTTCCTCATTGGCTGGTGGTTTAGCCTGCTATGGTCAATTCTGGCCTGGGTGCTGTGCGCCACCATCATCGGCCTCCCACTCGGCATCATGATGCTCAATGGTCTGCCCACGGTAACCACACTACAGCGCAGTTGAATGTAGCGTTAGCTCTTTGGGAATTCAGAGGGTTGACTCGCTTTTAACATGGTACGTGGTGCGTCAAAAGAGCTTATTAGCTGCGCACCACGTACCACGGAATTTACGACAACGTAGACCACACTTCCAACTTTGACTTCACGCGGCGGATCACCTCCGTCGTAAATTCGTCGGTGTGGGCGGAGCCACCCAAATCGGCCGTGCGAACCCCGTCATAAACCGCTTCCAGCGTCGCCTCATAAATGGCGCGGCTGGCGCGTTTGAGTTCCTCTTCTTTGGCATAGGACAACATACCGGCTGCTGCCAAAATCATCGCCATCGGGTTGGCGATGTTGCGCCCTTCCAGAGCCGGAGCCGTGCCGTGTGGTGCTTCAGCCATGACGCAATCCACCGTATAACTATCATCCATCGAGATAACCAGCGATTCGGCCCCGGCAATGGAGCCAAAAAGCTGCATGACCATGTCCGAAAGCAGGTCGCCGTCCCGGTTAAGGGTGGGAATGACCAGCGCATCGCCGCGAGGAGCCAGCAGCAGGGCAAAGGTAGCATCAATTAACTGGGGATTGTAGCGAACGTTGGGGTAACGCTTGGCCGCTGCATCCATCTCCTCTTTAAACATTCCTTCGTAAATGGGGCTGACGGTGTACTTGGGACCACCAAAAATAGTACCTCGCGTGCGGCTGGCGTGCTGAAAGGCGTACTCGGTGACGGCGCGGCAGACGCGGCGGCTAATCCGTTCGGTGCGGAGGGCAATTTCGTCCAGCGAATCAGCTTCCCCTTCACGCCACTCTTTCGCGCCATAGGCATCATCCCGCGCCATGCGGACAACGGTAATGGGGGCGTAGACCCCAGCAATGGAGGGCACGCCGGGAATACGTCGGCCGGTACGCAAAATCACCTCCGCATCCATCTCCTCACGCAAAATTCGGTTGGGACTGCCCACGTCGTTTTTGGTTTCGGGGGTGATGGTGGCCGCTTTTAGCCCCAGCTTGTATTCCCGCAGCGCCTTCCCCGCCTCATAGACAACGGCGTTGTTGGTTTGGCGGCGGTTGTCCAGGCTCAGGTCATAGCGAAGAAAGTTTAGCTCGGTGCGGATGACATCGGGTGCCAACACGCGCAGCGCTTCAACCAGCAGTTCCTGGCCGGTCTGGTCGCCGTCAAGAATAACGATATTTCGACTCATATGATTTCCTTGTGCAAGTAACAAGTTGCAGATTGCAAGTAAGAAACTTGCCACCTGTTACTTGCCACTTGTTACTTGTTCTCTGTTCCCCTACCCCGCAACCAGTTAAGATATTTTGGCACGGCCGTAGTGTAGAGCCAGTAGAGGAACGGCCGTTCCACATAATCCCACGCCCCAATATGCCGCACCACCTGCCCCGTGAACCCTTCTTTGAAACGCCACACCCCCCACATCCGGTCACTTTCCACAAACTCATCCGGCGCACCCCAAAAATCGTAGACCTCGCACCCTTGCGCCTGCGCCCAGCGAATCGCTTCCCATTGCAGCAGGTAAGTGGGCATTCGGTTGCGCTCTTCATTGGTGGAGGCGCCATACATGTAGATGGCGCGGTTGCCAAAGCGGACAAGCACCAGGGCAGCCAGCGGGTGGCCTTCATATTCGGCCAAAAATGGCTGTGCCATGCCTGCCTGGTAAAAGCTGTTCCAAGCATCAAGATAGTAGTCGAGGGGGCGGATAGTGAAGCCGTCACGAACGGCCGTTTCCCGGTACATCTCGGCAATGGTAGCAAAGTCAGCCGGGGTGCCTAGTCGAATTACCACGTCCTTGCGGCCGGCCAGCCGGATGTTGTAGCGCGTTTTCGACTTCATCGCCGCCAGCAGTTCCTCTTCCGGCCGGCCCAGTGCCAATTCCACCGTGTTGCAGAATTGAATCTGGTCAGCCGAGAAACGCCAGCCGCGTGCCTGTAGCTCTTGGGTAAATTGGCGGCCAATCGGCGACGGCCGTTCTGATTCCAGCCCCCAGCTTTTGACCACATCAGGGTCAATCTTGATAAAAATCGCCCGTTCCCGCCGCGCCACCTTTTCCAACTCAGCCAGCACCCGCTGCCGCAGGTCGCCATCGTTGTAGTTGAGGATGGGGCCTTTGGGGACATAGAGAATGCAGTAAGGGAGGCGGGGCAGCTTGCGTTTCAGCACCATCGCTGCCGCCTGCGGCTCCCAGCGGCTTTCGCCCACCGTCAGCAGCAGCGGCTGCATCTCCCAGCCCCAGCGGGATTTGAAGGCACCCCACGCCCAGCTTTGCAGCGCGTGGGGGTTGGGCAAGCCACCAACTGCCTGATCCCAGACGACGGGGGAGGTTTCGCGTTTGAAGACGGAGGCGCGGTAGGTTGGTTCTTTGAGCATATCAGAGATTGGAGATTGGAGATTGGAGATTGCGAACCTTCACAATTTCCAATCTCCAAGCTCCATTTACCTTTTACCCCGCCACCAGTTATAGAGCGACTTGATACGCTGGTTATAAACGCGGTCAACAGGGCCGACGGTGCGCCAAAGCTGGCCGCCAAAGCCCCGTTTGAAGCGGTAGACGGGCCACAGGCCGTCGCTGCGCTCCTGAAAGCTGGCTTCCAAAGCGTCTTCATCAGCATCGGGCACGCCCCACAAATCGTAATGGGTGCAGCCGCGCTGTTTGGCCCACTGGATGGCGGCCCACTGCACGGCGTAGCTGGGCATCCGGTTGCGCTCTTCATTACTAGATGCGCCATAGAGATAAACGGCCGTTTTACCCACCGCCGCGATCATGACTGCCGCTAACGGCCGTTTCTCATACTCCGCCAGCAGCAACGTCAACTGATCCGGCGCAAACAGATCGTACACATCGCGGTAATATTCCGGCGCGTGAATGCCAAAGCTGTCGCGCTGCCCCGTGAGATGCATTAGCTGGTAAAAAACCGGCAGATCAGCGCGGCTCCCTTCGCGCACCGTCACCTCCTTGCGAGCCGACAGGCGAATGTTGTAGCGCGTTTTTTGGTGCATCGCCGCCAAAATATCGTCGTCACTCCCCTGAATATCCACCATTAGTGTACGTGGCGGCTGGATGGTGTCGGTTTCGGGCGACAGGTCATATTGCTGGCAATGTGCCGCCCAATTGGGCGTGGCGTGGCTCCACAGCAGCGGCTCCATTTTCACCAGCCCCACGCCGCGCTGGTAGGCCGAATGGTCAATTTGGTTAAGCAGCACTGTCACCTGCTCCTCATCGTCCCAATCCACCAGCGGGCCGTGGGGGATGTAGCCAATTTTGGCAATGCCCATGGCGGCAGAACGGTAGAGGATTTGGGCACCGGCGGCTAAACGGCCGTCTTTTTTCAGCCACACGCGGTGGGACGACCAGCCAAAGCGGTTTTTTAGCCGCGCCCAATTATGCAGTTGCAGCAAGCTGCCGTTGGGGTGGTTTAACACAAATTCATCCCAGGCGGCATCGTCTGCTGAATAAGGCTTTTCGCCGAGTTCAAATAGCTTGTCAAACATCGGGGGGATTATAGGAAAAAGTGGGCGACTTTGCGAGTGGCTGGGGGGGTGTTACAATTTGTTAGGCAGTGCGTTGCACGGGGCAAACTCTGTTAATTGTTAATTGAGCCTTGCCCCGTGCAACGCACTACAAGGATAAATGCTCATGAGCCAGATTCAACAGCTTTACCGACTACAGCAGATGGACACGGAAATTCGCCAGAAGAAGCAGCGACTGACGGAGGTTTTGCGGGCGCAGAAGGAGACGGAGGCGTTGTTGGCGGCGCGGGAACGGGAAAAAACGGCCGTTTTCGCCCTCAAAAAATGGCAAGGCAGCCACAGTAACCTCAATCTGGAGCTGGGCAGCCTGAACAGCAAGGCCAAAAGTGCCGAAAATCGGCTGTATTCCGGCAACGTTAAAAACCCCAAAGAGCTAACTGATTTGCAAGACCAGATTGCGGCGATGGGGCGGCAGCGCGGCGGGCTGGAAGAGCAAATGCTGGAAGCGATGATTATGATCGAGGATGCCGAAGCGGAAGCAAAGGCTGCTACCGAGGCGCGAACGGTTGAGGAGTCCCAATGGCAGCAAGCGCAGGCAGATTACAAGGAAGAGCAAAACACGCTGGCGCTGCGGCTGCATCACCTGCTGGGGCTGCGACCCAAGCAGGCGGCGCAAATTGAGCCAAAGCTGCTGCAAGATTATGAACGCATTGGGCAACGCAATGGGGGCGAGGCGGTCGCCGTGCTGAAGATCAACAGGTGCCAGGGGTGTTTGCTGACGGTTTCGGCTAACAAAGTGAAAGAGGTGGTGGAGGGACAAGTGACCCATTGCGGTGGCTGTGGCCGGATATTGGTTGCGGTTTAGCCGAAGCTGTAAAAATCAGGTAAAAAATAGTACTGTAGTCATCAGTGTAGGTTATACTGTGCAGAAATGCGTTGCCCGTTATGGGACATTTTTATGTAAGAGGCCTACATGACAGAATCGAACGTTGATCCCCGCTATGTTGACACACAAAAGCTTGTTCGCCGCCGACATCAGTCGCACAAACGCCCGAAATCAGTTAAAGAGAAGTTTATAAACGGCCGTTTCCCCGATCTTCTGTTGCTGCTTGCCGTCATTATTGCCGGGCTGGCGTTAATAGAAGGGTTTTCACTGGAAGCAGGCAGCGTGGCTGGTGGCGTAAGGGCTTTGGCAAGGGAAACAGTGGCTATTTTGCTTGGCTTACCCACCTTCACCATTGGGGTATTCCTGGGGCTTTGGCGCTTGCGCTGGCGCATCAATCGCTACGAAGGGTGGTGGAATACCCATTGCCCGGATTGCCAGAGCCAAGAGTTAAAGCGCACCCGTAGACGGCCGTTTGATCGGCTGCTGGGTCGGCTGGGCATTCCCGTGCGTCGCTACATTTGTGCCGACTGCCAGTGGGAAGGTCGCCGCGTTGACCCGTGGCGGGTGCGTTAGCTTATGGGAATTCATGGGATTGACATGCTTTTAGCGTGGTACGTGGGACGTGGTGCGTAAAACCGCCCATTTAGCACGCACCACGCACCACGCGCCAACTTTGCCAAGCTCATGAATGCCGAAGAATCGCAAATGCTTCCCAATTGGCTGGCCTGGGCGCAGCAAATCCAGGCCATTGCCCAAAGCGGCTTAACGTTTAGCCGCGATATCTATGATATTGAGCGATATGAACACCTGCGGCGGCTGGCGGCGGAGATGATGGCTGCTGGCACAGACGGTGACGTTGAGCAAATTGTGGGAGTGTTTACCGCCCAAACTGGCTATGCCACG
>JAGQGA010000318.1 GCA_020432595.1 Anaerolineales bacterium
CCTACTGGCTGAGGTGGCGCGGCTGGCGCATCGCATCGGCATCATTCATCAGGGCAAGCTACTGCAAGAGCTGTCGGCGGCGGAGCTACAGCAGCAGCGGCAGCGACGGCTGCTGGTGCAAACGCGCACTCCGCAAGCGGCTCAGGTGGTTCTTGCCAATGCGGGGTTTGTGGGGGAAGCAACGGCCAACACCCTCATCCTCCATCACCCCGCCGCCCTCGACCGCCCCGACGACATTGCCACCCTGCTGGTCAACGCCGGGCACCCGCCCACCCATCTTGCCATTGAGCAGGAAGATTTGGAGCAGCAATTTTTGCGGCTGGTGGGTATAGCATAAATTTCACGCAAAGGCGCAAAGGCGCAAAGTTTTCTCTTGGCGACTTTGCGCCTTGGCGTGACAAATCTTGTTTTGGCTAACCCGTGACTAAAACAGCAAAACCAAATCAGGTCAATCAGGTTAATTGCGTCCCATTTCTCAACTAATGAATCATTTAACGGCCGTTATCGCAACAGAATTTCTCAAAGCGCGGCGTTCCAAAATGCCGCTGTTAACCGCCCTGGGGTTTATACTGCTCCCCTTTGTTGGCGGCTTTTTTATGATCATCCTCAAAGATCCGGTCATGGCGCAGCGGCTGGGGATTATCAGCGCCAAGGCGCAGCTTGTGGGGGGAACGGCCGATTGGCCGACCTTTTTGGGGCTGTTGGCACAGGGATCGGCACTCGGCGGTATCGTCTTGTTTAGCTTTATCGCCAGTTGGGTCTTTGGCCGCGAATATTCCGACCACACCCTCAAGGATTTGCTGGCGCTGCCCACGCCGCGCATGACCATTGCCCTGGCAAAGTTTGTGCTGATCTGGGTCTGGTCGCTGGTCTTGGTGATCTTTATTTACCTGGTGGGGCTGGTTGTGGGCAATTTGGTCGGTTTGCCCTCGGCTCCAACGGCCGTTTTTTGGGCAGGCACGGTGAGGGTGGCAATAACGGCCGTTTTAACCATCGCCCTCGCCACCCCCGTCGCCTTTTTCGCCAACGCCGGGCGCGGCTACTTGCCCCCCATGGGGTTTGCCCTGTTAATGCTGATGCTGGCGCAGGTAGTGGCGGCGGCCGGCTGGGGCGACTATTTCCCCTGGGCTGTACCCGCACTTTATGCCGGGATGGCTGGGCCAGCCTATGCCAACATGGGCAGCATCAGCTACGCCCTTGTTGTCGCCACCAGCCTGGCTGGAATCGCCACCACCTTGGCCTGGTGGGAGCTGGCCGACCAGTCATCCTAGCTTCTATTGGTGTTTAAGTCAGTGGTGCGTGGCACTTTCCATGCCGCACACTACCCCCAAAACTTATGTTATAATCAGCAGTGGAGGTAACAAATATGTTGCAATCACCAGCCATCACCAATTCCGGCACGCTTACCGTTCAGCTTGAACCCATCATCCAGCTTACAGACGATGAGTTTTTTTCCTTTTGTCAGCTAAACCGTGAGCTAAGAATCGAACGAACCAGTCAAGGGGAAATGATTATTATGTCGCCAGCCAGCGGCGGTTCCAGCAATCGCAATGCAAATTTGACCACTGAAATCAACATATGGGCTAGAAAAAACGGCCAGGGAGTTGTTTTTGACTCCTCCGCTGGCTTCATTTTGCCCAACAAAGCCATTCGTTCCCCCGATGTCGCCTGGGTTCAACGCGACCGCCTGACCCAACTTGCCGACAGCGACAAAGACAAATTCCTCCCCCTTGCCCCCGATTTTGTTCTCGAACTCAAATCCCCCTCAGACCGCCTATCCGTTCTGCAAGACAAAATGGCCGAATACATTGCCAACGGCGTTCAGCTTGGCTGGCTCATTGCCCCCGATACCCGCCAAGTCTTTGTCTATCAACCCACCCATCCCCCGCAGCAGCTTGACAACCCCACCACCCTCTCCAGCGACCCCACCCTGCTGGGCTTCCTTCTCGACCTCACCCACATTTGGGAACCTGCATGGTAAAAGCGTATTGCCTCCGCTGACCGCCCCGCAAAATCCTAACGCGGACAAGCCACAACCAAAAAGGAAACAAACGACAGATGGACACAGATACACACAGATAAGAAAAATCCGTGTTCATCCGTGTGTATCTGTGGTTTATCTTCTTGTTCAGTGTATAAGATACTCGTCGTTAAGGTACTGAAGAGCCAGAATGTATATGATTGTCATTGATGCAGCGACCCTAGTTGATCGAGAGGCACTTTGCCGACTGTATTATGAATTCCACGAATTTCATGTACTGGGAGTGCCAGACCGCCTTCTTAGTTTAGGGCAACTGCCACAAACACACGCCGCGTCTGAACTCTGTCATGCTGTTAGCAAGGTCATCGAGGGAGCAGATTCTGCCATCCTCATTGCCAAAATAAACGATCAACCCATTGGGCTGGCGGAAATATATATCAAGCAAGAGGAACCCAACCCGCTCAGAACGGCGTATCGGTATGGGCATTTGCAAAGCTTACTGGTCACGGCTGCGTGCCGAGGGCAAGGGGTGGGGGCAAAGCTCCTTGAAGCAGCCCAGCAATGGGCCAAAGACAGAGGGGCAGCCGAAATGCGGCTTGAGACATGGGAATTTGACGAAGGGCCGCTCCCGTTTTACGAGAAAAACCACTATCAAACGCTGCGTCGCACCTTGGTACGCACGCTGTAGCAACATGGATCTATCATGGTCGCTACAGGGGTTTCGTCTTGCCCCCGTCGTTTACGCGGCGGGGAGGCGTGTTATAATTCCGCGCTATGTATGTTGAACTCAATTTGGGCGATATTGTGCAGATGCGGAAAAAGCACCCGTGCGGGAGCTTTGAGTGGGAGATTGTGCGGCTGGGTACCGATATTGGCATGGTGTGCCAGGGGTGCCAGCGGCGGGTGCTGCTGCCACGCGGCACGTTTAACAAGCGGCTGAAAAAAATTGTTAAAAAAGCGGATGCTGGGTCTTCATAACGGAGAAGGGAGAGCATTAAACGGCCGTTTTCCCCACCCACAACGGGAGAGAAGAAACGACCCCTACGATGATTGAACCCACCGTGAAACGAATGGCAAATACAGGGTAAACGATGGTGTGGACGGCGTGGCCGTGGGTGTGGCCGTGGCTGTCGCTGTCGCTGTGGCCGTGGCTGTCGCTGTCGCTGTCGCTGTAGGGGTGGCTGTCGCCGTCGCCGTACTAGGCCCCAGAATCGTCACCAGTCCATCCTGGCTGCGGCCGGCCACATCCTGCCCATTAGGGTCGCTAAAGCTAGGGCGAGGCAGCGTGGAAAAGCCGACCCTTGCCGTGCGGGTCGCGCCCGGTTCTGGTGTACAGATGATCGTGAAGTCAATCTCCAGCAAGGTTTGGTCAGGCAGCGTAGCAAACGGCGGCGAAAAATCCACAATCGTGATGTCTAGCTCACCATCGGTATCGCTGGCATCAAAGCTGGCTCCGCCCCGAAAAGCGGCCGGAGCCAAGAAGCGCAGGCCATCGGGAACACCGTCGCCATCGCTGTCAGCCCCGTCAAAAGCGAGACAGCTTTCATCAAAATCAATCGAAAAGGCGGTGCTAACAATGTCATGACCCCCATTGGCAAAATGAACGGGTACCGACACGGTTTGTCCACTTTCACCCACCACATCGCTAGGAAGCGATAGGGCAGGTTCTTCAATGGCGCTTATTGGTTCGACGATGACCGTCAGCCAGGCGGTAAACAGGGCGCAAAAAGCGACAAGCCAGATCAAACGAGAATCATTCACGATAGGCACCTTTTTTATGACCGCTTGATCACGGGAAGCGCAATCTTGACGGCCGGTTCACGAATCAGGAGCGAGCCGTCAACCGCGTTGGCGGGGACATCGTTCCCCTCGGTATCGCCCAGGCTGACTTGTTCGAGCAGCAAGGGCAAACGGCCGTTCTCCGCATGATGCGCTGCACCAACCGCTGCATCAGCCGCCACCTTAAACGTCACCGTCAGCAAAACCCCGTCTTGCAACGTCGGCAGCGGCGGGAAAAGACCAAAGAGCGCGACATTGAGCTTGCCCGTTGCCGCTTCCCACGTAACGCTACGAGCCATGTTGGCAGGCGCGTGAACCACCACGCTGTCCGGCACGCCGTCGCTATCCCCATCCGTCGCATCAAGCTGCACCCGTTGCGGGTCAACGTGCAGCACAAAGGCGACGGCGGCAATGTCCAGATCGGCCGTTTCCAGCACAAGCTCCACGTCTGTTGTTGCCCCCGCCAGCACGGGCTGCTCTTGCGGAGCGCGGAGCGTGGCGATGGGTTCCTGCGCGGCCGTTAGCTGGGCCATTGCCAGCAGCAAGATGAAGAGCAAGCAACAAACGGCCGTTTTTGCGTGAGTGGTGTTGAGCTTCATAACTTTCTGCCTAGTGAAGAAATCTCCAAATGTAGGGTCGAGGCAGGCCTCGACCCTACATTTGAATCATTTAACGGTTGCCGATGGGCAGGGTGCCAATCGGAGCAACCTTAGCACCGGAGAAGAGGCTGTCTACCGTTTGGACGGCGACATCCCCACCGTGCGTGCTGCCGAGGCTGGCCTGGCCGAAGGAGAGAGCCGAACGGCCGTTTGTCTGCGCCAGCGTCACCGTTGCCAGCACCCCGTTCTCCAGCGTCGGCAGCGCAGCCGCCACGCCGAAGATCGCCACATGCAGTTCACGGCTGTCCGCGTCCCACATCACAATGCGGCTCATGTTGGCCGGGGCATTGACCATGATGGCGTCTGGCACCCCGTCGCCATCGGCGTCGGTAGCATCGAAGCTGGCCTGCGGGTCAACGACGAGGGTAAAGGCGGCCGAAGCGACCTCGTTCCCGCGTCCCTACAGCCGAACGTTGACAGAACGGCCGTTTTGCACCGTTTGCAAACTCAGCGTTGCCGCCTGCCGCGCAGCGGTCGGGGCATTGAGCGTGCCGCCGGTGCAGCTTGTGTTGCCAAAGAAGACCAGCACCGCGCAGGAGATGTCGGCAATCGTCACGCTGTCGCTGTCGTTGCCGGCCCCGTTTTCGCTGCCGTTGGCATCACACCCACGCGGGCTACCGGCATAGCCACCATCGAAGATGCGCCACCAGGCGGGGTTGCCGCTGTACAGCGGGTCGCTGCCCGCATCGAAGATTTCCAGAACGATGGCGATGAAGTCGGCCGCCGTCACGCTGCCATTGCCGTTACAGTCACCGCGCAAATCATCGGCGACGTGGTAGACCGTCACCGTGGCGTCGCCAGAGTTGAGGCTGCCGTCGCTGGCTTGGTAGGTGAAGGTTGAGGTGCCATTAGTGCCGGGGGCGGTGAAGGCCACGTTGGTGCTGTTGTTGGTCGCCGAGCCAGCCGCTGGCTGGGTGACGCTAGCCACCGTGAGTGTGTCGTTTTCGGGGTCGCTGTCGTTCGCCAGCACGTCAATGTTGTAAGACTCGGTGCCAACGAGGACTTTGACCAGCGGGTCAAGGATGTCGTCCTGGGCGGTGGCCGCTCCGTTGACGTTGTTGACGGTGATGACAAAGATTTGCTCATAGCTGTTGCCCTGGTCATCGGTGATGCGAACGCGGATGGTGTAGCCGCCCGATTTTTCGGCATCAAGCGGTTCGGTTGTCTGCAGCTCGTTGCCGACGATGATAAAGCTGCCGTTGTCGTCGTCGCCGGTGCCAGTGACCAGTTCAAAGGTGTAGCTGCTGCCAGTATCGGGGTTGCTGGGGCCAAAGGTGGCGATGGTTGAGCCAGATGGTTTGTTTTCGTCAATGTCGAGGGTGTTGGGGTCGCCGTCGTCGCCGCCGCCGCTGGCGCTAAAGTCAATCCCGGCTGGGGCTTCATACACATCAGTGACGGTAATCGTGAGCTGTTTGGCAAAGGTGCCGTTGAGACCGCCATCGTCGGTTTGCACGCGCACGCTGTAGCTGCTTTTCGCTTCAAAGTCGAACGATTCGGCCGTTTTTAGCTGATTGCCGTCAATGGTAAAGCTGGCGTTGTCGCTGTCACCCGTGCCGGAAACGAGGCTGTAGCTGTGGCTGTCGCCGCTGTCAAGGTCGGTTGTGGAAAGGGAGCCAACCACGGTGCCGCTCGGCTCATTTTCATTGACGCTGCTGGGGCTGAGGGCGATGTCGCTGGGGGCGGCGTTGAAGGTGAGGGTCAGCGTGCCGCCGGAGGTGGTGCCGGTGACATCATCTCCGTTGGGGTCGCCAAAGGTGGCGGCGGGAGCGCTGGAGAAATTGACGCTGACGTCAGTTGTGGAGCCGTCGCTGGTGATGCAGGCCGCGTCCACGTTAAAGGTGATCGAGAGCAGCGTGCCGTCGCTGAGGGTGGCGATGGGCGTCGTCGCGTCGTAGATAGAGATGTCAAGCTCGCCATCGGTGTCGCCAGCATCGTGGGACACGGCTTCGACGAAACCGGTGGGGATGCCGTCATAGCTGTCATAGCTGAGGCAGCTTTCGTCATAGTCAAGGGAGAAGCCGACGCTGGCGATGCTGGCACCGCCGCTGCTGAAGTCCACCGGCACGCTAAAGCTGCCGGAGGCGGCGTCGAGGGTGGCATCGGCCA
>JAGQGA010000319.1 GCA_020432595.1 Anaerolineales bacterium
TGCCATGCCCATTGTCCGCCCAACGGCCGTTGGTGTGGCTCTCCTCAGCTTCATCCTCTACTGGAGCGACTTCATCAGCCCGCTGCTCTATCTGCGCCGCGAAGCCAACTACACCCTGCCCATCGCCCTGCAACTGGCGCAACAACTTGGCCGCTCCGACTGGCCGCTGCTGCTGGCAACGGCCGTTTTTGCCAGCGCCATCCCCGTCACCCTCTTCCTCGCCCTCCAACCCTACTTTGCCCGTCTCGACTAACTTGGCCTTCCCGTAATTGTTGAAAGATATACAATAGATGAAATTTTGGTGTAGAAACAAGAAATGACACAGAGTTTCACAGAGGTTGGAGAGAGTTTCACAGAGAAAAAGAAAATCAGTTCAATTCTTCGCTGTGTCTTCTCTGTGAAGCTCTGTGCAACTTTTTCGGCTCTGGCTCATCCAGGGCTATGATCTATGATTACCAACCCGACCGACACCCACCAACCCAGCCTGTGGCAGCGCATCCGCCAACTGCCGCGCAATATCTGGATCCTCACCTGGGCATCCTTCCTCACCGACATCTCCACCGATATGATTGTCCATCTCATCCCCTTCTTTCTGGCAAATGTGTTGGGGGTTCGCACCGTCACCATTGGCCTTATTGAAGGCGTGGCCGAAACAACCGCCAGTTTGCTCAAAATCGTATCCGGCCGCATCTCTGACCAACTCGGCCAGCGCAAATGGCTCACAGTCGCCGGTTATGGTTTGTCTACCGCAGCCAAACCCTTTTTGATCTTAGCCAATAGCTGGCAAACGGTGCTGGGGGTGAAGTTTTTTGAGCGCATGGGCAAAGGCATTCGTACCGCACCGCGTGATGCCTTGGTGGCTGACAGCATCGAGCCGCAGCACCGGGGGCTGGCCTTTGGGCTGCACCGCGCTGGCGACACGGCCGGTGCCGCCGTCGGTTTGCTCATCGCCTTGCTCGTCGTTTGGTTCATGCAGGGTCGCCAACTGACGTTGGAGCTACCAACCTTTCACACCTTGGTCTGGCTGAGCGTCATTCCGGCTGTGTTGGCGGTGGTTTTGCTGGCGGTAGGTATTGAGGAAAAACAGCGGACGGGGGAGGATAAACGGCCGTTTATTACCCCCCAACCCTTCCCAACCGAGTTCAAACGCTTCCTCATCATCGTTGTGGTATTCACCCTAGGCAACTCATCCGATGCCTTTTTAGTCCTGCGAGCGCAGGAACGTGGCTTCAGCATTTTAGGCGTGATGGCGCTGCTCCTTGGCTTCAATCTCTTATACGCTACCATTTCCAGTCCCGCTGGCTCACTTTCCGATAAGCTGGGGCGACGCACGCTAATTATGGGCGGCTGGCTGCTTTATGCACTGGTGTACGCTGGTTTTGCCTTTGCCCAAACGGGCTGGCATATCGTCGTGCTGTATGGCCTGTACGGTCTTTATTATGGTCTGGCTAACGGTACCGCCAAAGCATACGTGGCCGATCTGGTGGCACCGACCATGCGAGGCACAGCCTATGGTTGGTTTAATGCAGCACAGGGATTGGCTGCCCTGCCTGCCAGCGTCCTGGCCGGTTTGTTATGGCAAGGGGTGGGCGATTGGGCTGGTTTCGGTGTACAGGCTCCCTTCCTGGTGGGGGCGGTGTTGGCAATAACGGCCGTTATTCTCCTCCTCCTCTGGCTACCCAAACACACAAACTCGATTAGCATTGCAGCCCTCAAGATTAAAAACACAGATTAAAAAGAACACAGATATGCCAAGAGAAATAACCACTGAACAAACATATCAACTTCGGGGGCTAATATTTCAAGTCAGAAACGAATTACATATGGGGTGGTCTGAAGAAGTTTATCATCAGGCTCTGGTAAAGCATCTAGAGGCTAACAACATTCCAGCCCAGTCTAAACCACGGTATAAACTGTTTCATCGAAACATCGAAGTTCATACCTTTGAAGCTGACTTAATCGTTTGGGAAGCCGTGATCTTAGAGCTAAAGGCTCTTCCTTAAATTTGCTCTGGTCATCAATTTTGGCAAAAAACAGCTCCAAATCTACGGCATCCATGCTGACTAAATCCATCTGTGTTCCCTTCAATCTGTGTTTACAAACATTTCAAAAAACATGATTAAACAAATAACCCTCCTTATTTTCCTCCTGCTCACCGCCTGTCAAAAGCAGCAGCCTGCCACCGTCACCTTCATGGTCTCCGGTGACCCCGCCGAACGGGCGGCCTATTTGGAACTGGTGGACGCTTTTCACGCTCACCACGACGACATCCACATCGAACTCACCCACATCCCCTCCGACCGCGACTACCGTACCCGGTTGGCAACCGAATTTGCCGCTGGCACCCCGCCCGACATCACGCTGATGAACTACCGCCGCTACGCTGCCTTTGCCGCCAACGACCTGCTCGAACCCATCGGCCCCTATCTTGACAGCAGCGACCTTATCCAGCCCGATGATTTCTACCCCATCGCCCTGCAAGGCTACTACTGGCAAGGCATTCTCACCTGTCTGCCGCAAAACCTGTCCAGCCTCGTCGTTTATTACAACCAGGATTTGTTTGATGCGGCCGGCGTGGCCTACCCACCCGATAAATGGATGTGGGATGAGTTCGTCGCCACGGCCAAAGCGTTAACCAAGGACACCGACGACGACGGGCAGATTGACCAGTACGGGCTGGGTGTTGAGCCATCGCTCTATCGGCTGGCACCCTTCATCTGGCAAAACAACGCCCCGCTGGTGGATGACTCCATTGCCCCCACCCGCCTCACCCTGACGCGGCTTCCCACCTTTGAGGCGGTGGAATGGTTTGTCAATTTGCGGCAGGCTCATGGGGTGGTGCCGGGGCGGGTGGAAGAAACGGCGCAGGACAGTGAGAGCCGCTTTGTAGCTGGCACCACGGCCATGTTTTTAGACAGTCGGCGCGGCACCCCCACCTACCGCGAAATTGACAGCTTTACCTGGGACGTGGCTCCGCTGCCGCAGGGCAAAACGGCGGCCGGCGTGGTTCACAGCGACGCTTACTGCCTCTCCAAAACGACGGCCAACAAGGAGGCGGCGTGGGCATTTATTGAATTTGCCAATTCAGTGGAAGGGCAAACGATTATTGCCCGCACCGGCCGCACCGTGCCTTCGCTCATCGCCGTGGCTGAATCTGATGCCTTCCTTGACCCCGGCCAACTGCCCAGCCGCAGCCGCGTCTGGCTCGACACCATTCCCACGCTCCAGCTTGTGCCGGTGATTAGCACGTGGCAAGAGATTGAGGGGACTGCGAATGAGGAGTTGGCGCGGGCGTTTTATGGGGAGGTGGATGTACAAACGGCCGTTAATCAAACCACCCAGCGCACCGAAGAATATTTCTTGCTCGGCACCACGGGGCAATAAAGAGATTGGAGATTGGAGATTGCAAACCAGCATCAATCTCTAATCTCCAATCTCCAATAACGTGTCTGTTTCCGCCCTTAAGCCGTATAATCCCCACCCATGACCCGTACACGCGCTGTTTTGTTCCTCTTCCTGGCGGCGACCATGTTCAGCACCGCCGGACTATTCATCAAACTCATCTCCATCAGCCCGCTGGCGCTGGTGGGTGCCCGCAGCCTGATTGCCTCTCTTATCATCATCATCTGGCTGCGCCGTCCCCGCTTCACCTGGAATCGCTACCAAATTGGCGGCGCGGTGGCGCTCATGGGTGCCCAGCTCTTTTTTGTCATCGCAACCCGCCAGACAACTGCCGCCAACGCCGTCTTTATTCAGTTCACTGCCCCTGTCTACGTCGCTCTACTGGGCATCTGGTTTTTAGGCGAGCGCGCCCGGCCGCTGGACTGGGCAACGATGTTTATCATTGGGGTCGGCTTTTTCCTCTTTTTTGGCGACAAACTCACGCCGCAGGGGTTTTGGGGCAACATCAACGCGCTCATCAGCGGCATTTCGCTGGCGTGGCTGATGCTGTTTTTACGCAAGCAAAAGGATGGTTCGACCACAGAAACGATGCTGCTAGGTAACTTGCTGGCGGCGGTTGTGGGCTTGCCGTTTTTGCTGCGCGAATCGCCCACGCTGGCGGATTGGGGCGGGGTACTGTTCCTGGGCATTTTTCAGTTGGGGATTCCGTTTATTTTGATGTCGGTGGCGATTCGGTATTTAACGGCCGTTGAAGCCATCCTCATCCAAACCCTTGAACCCGTACTCAACCCCATTTGGGTCTTTCTGGTTGTGGGCGAAACGCCCGCACCGCTGGCATTAGTGGGAGGCTGTGTGGTATTAACGGCCGTTACCCTCCGCGCCATCCTCGCCAGCCGCACCCCCCGCAAACAGCCCAACCGCAAGGCTCAAGCTGGCAACAGCACAGTGCCATAAATCAATCGCTATCTGCCTAAAAGCGCCAGCAGTCTGTCCGGCCGGTCGGTGATGATGCCGTCTACGCCCCAATCGAGCATTCGCTGCATATCGTCGGTTTCGTTAACAGTCCAAACGTGAAATTCAATGTTGTGGTGCTGGGCATCGCGGACAAAACGGCCGTTTACCACCCGCAAATCACCCCACGGCACAATCCCGCCGCGAAACTCCGGCACCTGAATTGCCTCCACCTGCGGCTGGTAGGTTGCCCCCAGCCATAGCTTGCTTAAGGCAAAAAAGGGAATGATCTCCGCTTGCACCATCGAGGTTGCCACTTCGGGGCACGCCTGCCGAAACGCCACAATCGCCGCCTCGTTAAACGAAGCCACCAGCATTTGCTCCGCCATCCCCAGTTCACGAATGAGATCACACAGCGGCTCGGCCACCGGCGGCTCCTGCTCCTTAATTTCCACGTTAAATCGCATCTGCGGAAACGCCGTCAACAGATCCCGCAGCGTCGGCACCCTCAATCCCTGGCCGCGATACGGGTAACTCTGCCCATCGTCGTCTGTCCAATAGTAGCCAGCATCCAACGCCTGCACCTCAGCCAGCGTCATCTCGCGCAATATCCCGCTGCCGTCGGTGGTGCGGTCAACGGTGTCATCGTGCATCATCACCAGTTCGCCGTCGGCAGTGGCGTGGACATCGGTTTCCAGCACGTCTACACCCAGAGCGACAGCGTTGGCAAAGGCGGTCATGGTGTTGCTGGGGCGCAACCCCTCGCCGCCCTGGTGGGCAATGACCAGCACATCGTCTGATGCGGCAAAAAACGGGTGGGGTGGTAATGGTTGGGAACGGAGGGTGAAGAGGAGATAAACGGCCGTTAATCCCACCACCACAATAATCAATCCACGCATCATCAACATCCTTTTGTGAACAAAATCTCAAACTTGGTTGCTAGGTTAGCACCATCAAGTATAATCCAATGGTTACTTTTAAAGAAAATTTTGTTGGAGTAGATGCATGGTACGTCGAGCCGTTTTCCCGTTTACAGCCATAGTCGGCCAAGAAAAGATGAAACGCGCCCTCATTCTCAACGCGATTAACCCGCGTATTGGTGGCGTTCTCATCCGTGGCGAGCGTGGTACCGCCAAATCAACCGCCGCCCGTGGGCTGGCTGCCCTCTTACCCGCGATCAAAGTCGTAACTGGCAGCCGTTTTAATGATGATCCAGACCGCCCCAATGAATGGAGCGATGAAACCACCCAGCGTTATCACAACGGCCGCGTTGATTATGATATGCGCCGCACCCCCTTTGTTGACCTACCCGTCAGCGCCACCGAAGACCGCGTTGTCGGTACGCTTGACATTGAAAAAGCGATTCAAAAGGGTGAAAAACATTTTGAGCCAGGCGTTCTCGCCTCCGCCAATCGCGGTCTGCTCTATGTGGATGAAGTGAACTTGCTGGATGACCACGTCGTTGACCTGCTGCTCGACTCGGCGGCGATGGGTGTCAACGTCGTTGAGCGTGAAGGCATTAGCTTCTCCCACCCCGCCAAATTTATCCTCATTGGCACTATGAACCCAGAAGAAGGGGATTTGCGGCCGCAGTTGCTCGACCGTTTCGCCTTCTCCGTTAACATCATCAGCATCCCTGATGCCCGTATGCGCGTCCAAATTATGGAACGACGTATTGCCTATGAAGTAGACCCCGAAGGGTTTGCTGAAGAGTGGCAGGCACAAGAAGAACAGCTATCGGAACAGATTGCTCGCGCCCGTGAAATCGTCAACGGAGTCAAATACTCCCGCCGTGATCTCGTCTCGATTGCTGGTCTCACCACCTCCGTCAAGATTGACGGCCACCGTGCCGACCTCGTTATCTTGCGCGGTGCCCAGGCCCATGCCGCCTTTGAGGGGCGTGACCGCATCAACGACACCGACATCATTCTCGCTGCCGAGTTGGCGCTGCCCCACCGCGTTAAAGGCCGCCTCTTCCAGGATCAAACGGTTACGGCCTACGATTTGGAAGAAAAGCTGGAGCAGGTGCAGAGCGAAATGGGCGACAGCGAGATGGGCGACCCAATTGAGTCGGATAATGATGCTGATAGTGTAAAAAAAAAGCGTTAGACGATAGTGAAGCGACCGAGGGGGCCGAAGTTTCCGAGATGGAAGCTGGCCCCCA
>JAGQGA010000031.1 GCA_020432595.1 Anaerolineales bacterium
GCCGTTCGCGTTCCTCCACTGCCACAATTACCTTGCCACAAATCGTAAACGGAATGCCTTCCTGTTCGCAAAACGTTTGCATCAACTGCTTCCCCTCGCGGCAGTTGGTGGCTCGCAGCGAGCCAGGTTTGTAATAGATGCCGCTGTGCAGCACCCCGGAATTGCGCCCCGACTGGTGGAAACCAAGCGACGGCTCTTTTTCCAGCACCGTAATTTGGGCATCGGGCCAGCGTTGGTTGAGGGTGTAGGCGGTTGCCAGCCCTACGATACCGCCGCCAATAATGAGGATTTTCATGGGTAGATAGTAATAGGATGGGTAGAAAAAAACAACGGCCGTTGTCAAAAAGACAACGGCCGTTGCGAAAATATTTTGGGGAAATCAATTAGAAGCTAATTAATTGTCACCCTCACCGGTTTCCTCTTCGCCTGTTTGAATGAATTTACGCTTCTCGTCATAATAAACAGGGCTTTCATTGCGTAATAGATCTACTGCTGCCATATAAACGGCAATGTTTTCCGTTCTGTTATGGACACTGGAGCCATTTTCTAACTTGAGAATAAGCCCAGCAAAACCACCATCAATATCAACATAGGCACGATAGCTTGCTATCTTCTGCGAAACACCAACGCTCATTGTAATTCTCCTTGTTCCAAATGTGTAATAAAGTGTGGGGATCCGGTTTGCACGCAATGCCAAGATCCTTACTAGCATTGCAAGATGTTAGCTGACTGTGTCCACAACGTCAACTAAAATCCCCGCTGGTTTTGCGCCTTTTTCCCATCCTTGGGCTATTTGGCAATAAAGGGCAGAAACACTCGCTGCTGGTCAACCACAATGGTCAAGGTGGTATCCCCTGTGCCTAGCGTTACCTTTTCCGTCTTTGCCAAACCGTTTGGTCCAATTACCTGCACCAGATAATCGCCGGTGTAGCCGCGCACGGCATATTGACCCGTGGCATCGGTATAGCCCGTTTCATCTGTCCACCATTGGTTAAAGACGAGGTCTATATAAGCCTGCCCGGCTGGTTTCAGGCTCCAGTCATCGCGGAAGAGGGGGGCATTGTGATCCCAATGGCTGCCATCCCAAAAGTTCCAGAGGACAATGCCCGTGGCCGCTGGATGGCTGTAGAGGATGGTCAGAAAGTCGTGCATATATTGCCCGGCTTTGGCCTCATCGTTGATCAAAATTTCAAACTCGGTAATGCGTAGCTCTTTGTTGTAGACGGCAAACTCGTTCAAGATTTCATAGACACGCTCTGGCGGGGTGAACGGGTAGCTCATGTGGGTTTGCAGGCCAATGCGGTCGAGTTTGCCACCGTTTTTGATGATCAGGTCGGACAGGATTTGGTGCAAATGTTTTTGCACGCCAATAAACATGCCCCCTTCATTCAAAACATTATAGTCGTTCATTGCCAGTTTGACGTTAGGGTCGGTGGCGGCTGCCAGGTTGTATAGTTCGGCATACACTTCTTCGCCGTTTGTATAGCCCGGTTGACCAGCAAAAGCGTCGGCAATGACGGTGTTGTAGCGCGGTTCGTTGAGAACGTCCCACTCCTCAAATTTACCGGCCAGCCCTGGGTAGGTCATCATGTCTACAATGCGGTCGCTCATGCGTTGTTTGAGATAGGCGGGGTTGTTTTGGTTGGCTTCCAGATCGTTGGGCAAGGAAAACCAGCGCGGCCAAATGAGGGCGTGCCCGCGTAGGGCGATGTCGTGCTGGCGCAGCCAATCAACGGCCGAAATGATTTGCTCATGGGTAAAGCCTAAATCTATTTCGCCTTCCCACGATTGCCATTGCAGGTCGTATTCGAGAACGCCGAGGTTGAAGCCGTTGCCATGCCCGTCCAGGTTGGTGAGCTTGTCGCGGTAAATTTGGTCATCGGGTCGGTTGAGCAGAATTTGTTCGGCGCGGAGGGCGGTGCCAAAGTCAAAGGCGTGGCTTCGCATGAGAACGTGGACGTGGGCGTTGGGAATGGGGTTGCCATTGGCATCAACGGCCGTTATTTGCAAATTGCCGCGCCGCAGTTGTTCGATGCGAGCTTCCGCCTCTGTTCGCCAGGGGGCATTTGGCTCTTGCCCGGCATAGTTGCCCAGCGGGCTTTGCGGCAGGCTGGCTTGGGAAACGGATGGGCCGTAATTAACGGCCGTTACCCCCCCAATCTCAAACTCCTGAAGCTGTGTGCCAATCATCAGATAAAGCGCCCCGACCCCTGTGGGCAAATCTTGCTCCGCCGTGCCAGACATAAAATATTGCGTCCATTCTTGGGTGGGCAGAACCGGGTAGTAAACGGCCGGTTTGAACGTATTCGTATCCTGGAAAAACGCCTTGATATACCCCCCTTCCTTCTCTGCCCAGTTGTTTTTCACCCAAAACGAAACGACGATCTTGTCACCAGCGGCAACGGGAGCGTGCGAGGCCATCCCCATGCCAATCTCCCACGGCACCTTTGTCTGTTCCCCCACAGTGACCCGTAAAGCGTAGCTAAAAGGCATATTGGGGACGGAAACAAGGGTCTTGGTTGTCGCTGCCCACATGTTGTCCAGATTGGCATATTCAGAATCGGTAAAAATCCACGAACCATTCGACAAGCCGTATTGATTTTGCATTTGCTGCTGGAACCACAGATGATAGTCGTCGGCTGCTGATACTGTTAAGGTGGACGTACTTGTTACGACCATCAAAATTGTGAATAAAAGAACTCGTATGAATTGTGTTGTTTTCCTTGCCATAAGTTGCATTACACCCAAAAATGGGCATGGTTCAGGTTTACGTTACAAACTGTAGAACGATTTTTCAGATCGTTCTACAAAGCTCTCAACCATGCCCAAGAATAAATTTAGTACTATGGTACCGAGAAAACATTACAAAATGAGTGAAAGGCTTGATGGGGAAAACGGCCGTTTTGTGACGCAGTGCTTTGGCAACCACCTTAAAACAGAAGCTGCACAAGATTGAAGCCAAAGATCAGTTCGATGCTGGTGAGGGTGAGCAGCGCGTAGACAATGCCGTTAAACAGGGTTTCGTTTAAACGGCCGTTTAGCCATACCCCCAACCGCACCCCCACAAACGTCAGCGGCAGCAGCAGCAGCGTGGTGCCAATGTTGCCCACCCGCAGCAGCCCCAAAAAGGCGTAGGGGATGAGCTTGACAATATTGACAACCATAAAAAAGACAACGGTGGTGCCGACAAAGAGGTTGCGCGGCAGCTTTTGCGGCAGCAGATAAATGGTGGCCGGTGGGCCACCGACATGGGCGAGGGTGGAGGTGAACCCAGCGACAGTACCAAGCAAGAGACCAACCGCAGTTGACGGGCGTGTGCCCGTCAATGACCGTAAAATTAGCGCCCGACTAAGCTGAAACAGCACAAACAGCAGGGCAATGATGCCAATTCCGATTTTTAAAAGCTGTTCGTTGCCGCGAAAGTAGTTAAAAAAGAGCGACCCCAGCACAATGCCAACCAAGCCGCTGGGCAGCAGCACCCGCAAACTTTCCCGGTCAAATTGCTGCCGGTAATGCTGCATGGATAAAAGGTCGGCCACGATCAAAATGGGCAGCAGCAGGGCAGCGGCATCGGCCACGGGGATAAAAAGTGCCAGCAGCGGCGTGGCAATGGCACCAATGCCACCGCCTAGCCCGGCTTTGGAGATACCAATGATAAGCATGACAAAAACGGCCGTCGGCCAGAAGAGGGGGGGGTAGGGGGGGAGGGTGAACATAATCAGTAATCGGTAAACAGTAATCGGTAAACAGTAATCGGTAAACAGTAATCGGTAAACAGTGACGTAAACTGATTACTGATTACTGTTTACTTTCCGTTCTTTGGTTCAAATAGTCGCAGATAATGCCGCTGAAGATAGCGACCGTTTGGTGCAGGCTGGTCAGGTCAACCCATTCGTCAGGGGCGTGGGCGTTGTCGCCGCTGGGGCCAAAGCCGCAGAGGGTGGGGATACCAGCGCCAATGAGCATGTAGCCTTCATTGCCGGGGCCAGCCCCCACAATCGGCCATTCTGCCCCGGTGACGTGGCGGGCGTGGTGCTGGGCAATTTGCGCTAGCGGGTGGTCGCTGGGAATGGCGGCACCGGGGAAGCTGGTGGTGACGGCGGCGGTGAGGGTGAGACCGGGACGCTGGGCGGTGATGTGGTCGAGGGTGGCTTGAACGGCCGTTAAGACCCCCGCCACCGCTTGCCCCGGCATCAGCCGAATATCCACCGCCGCCGTTGCCAAATCCGGCACAATGGAGACAAACGTCCCCCCCTGAATCAACGTGCCGGGGGTGATGGTGCAGCCCAGATGGTCAAACGCGGGGTGGGGCGGAGCCGAAATTTCTAATGCTTCCAGTGCCAGCAGCGCCGCCGCCAGCCCGGTGACGGCGTTCACCCCCTTTTTCTTCTGGCTCCAGGCGGGCAAGCCGCTGTGGATCGCCTGCCCCCGTGCCGTTAGCTCCAGCCGCAGCAGCCCGCGATGCCCGACGCAAACGATGTCGCTGGCGTAAGCATAAATCGCTCCCTCCACCCCGTCAAAGTGGCCGGTGTCCAGCAGGTGGCGCACCCCCAGGGTGCTGGTCGCCCCAGATTCTTCATCCACCACCCCGGCGACGATGAGTTCCACGTCGTTGGGGTCAACCAGGCCGTGGTCGCGCAGCAGGGCGAGGGTATAGAGGCCGATGGCAATCCCGGCTTTGTTGTCGGAGGTGCCGCGCCCGTATAAACGGCCGTTTGGCCCGTCTGCGGGCACAACGACCCCCCCAAACGGCGGCACGCTCCAATGGTCGGCTGGCCCTTCGGCCACGGTGTCTACGTGGCCGATGATGGCGAATTTGTGCGGCCCTTGCCCCCAGCGCACGATGGCGTTGGCGCGTTTGGGATCTTTGGCAACCAGTTCGGCGGCAAAACCAAGCTGGTGGGCTTGCTGGATGATGCGTTGGGAAACGGCCGTTTCGTCATCCCGCCCATTAACCGAGGGGATTTGCACCATGGCTTGCAGAAAAGCAACCATTTCGTCTTGGTATTGTTGCGCTAGGTGGGGAATTAACGGCCGTTTCATAGTTGACTACCTTCTGAAAAAGTTATAGCGGTTGTTTGGGACTTGCTCACAATAGCCTAAAGCGTGACCGTCTCAAACGCCACCCGCAACGGCTCCGGCTGAACGGCCGTAAAATTTAATTTCTCAAACCCAATCACAACACCCTGCTTATTTTTCATCAAAATGATTTCTTCCCCTGTTTCCTCAGCCTCAAACTCATTTGCAGGATCATCAAACCAAACTGTTAATGTATTGCCAACCTGATCGTAGTAGACTTTTACTTGAGCCATATCTGATTTCCTTCCTTGATGTTACTGGTCCGATAAGCAGTGATTAAGAAACCAGCCTCATTTAATCGCCGAGCAACAGCACAAACCCAACGCTTCTCTCCATCTGAACGATAAAACAAATAAACCTGTGTGTCGTTTTTACTTAAGCGCACCTCATCTGGATCGCTCAATGTAGCTATTATGGTTTCTTCTCGGCCACGAATAGTCGGGTGCTTTACCGTTGTAATCGTATGCCAATAATCAGCCGTTGTGCGTACCGAGAAGCCGAGTGGTGTTTCAACCTCAAAAATGATGTCATCGTTTGCAAATTCATTTGCCATAACCTCATTATAACAGTATTTGGTGGGATAGGGTGCAATGCAACGTATTGTCCACTTATACTCAACAAGCGTCTAACTTTTACGAGAAACTGGGATTCTTTATATTGCAAAAGTGCAAAGAAGGACAAACGGCCGTTTGTTACACTGCCATCATGGTAGCCTGCTACACGCGGGCAATGATTTTCACCGATCTGAGCCACGGCTCAGTGATGAGGAGCTTGGAAAGATGCAGTTAAAGAACAAATTTGACCAAACAGCATTTTGGCGCGTGGTGCTGCTGCTGTTGGTGGTCTTCGCGCTGGTCATTAGCTGCCAGCGCGAAGACACACCCGGCGACGCACCAGCGGCCAATGCCCCGGCTGAGGAAGGGCAGGCTGTAGCTTTAGGGGCCGATGCCGATGCGATCATTGCGGCACGCGGGTTAACCCCCGATGACGTGGCCGCCGCCCTGAAAACATTTACCCCCACTGGCAAGCTCGATGAATACATCATGTTTGCTTCAGGCGGCCATTCAGGGCAGGTGTATGTCATTGGCTTGCCCTCGATGCGGATTTTGAAGACGATTGCCGTTTTCACGCCGGAGCCGTGGCAAGGTTGGGGGTATGGGGCCGTTGATACGATGGAGGTCTTGAACGAGGGGGATATTAACGGCCACGATGTGCTGTGGGGCGACACCCACCACCCGGCGCTGAGCGAAACAGGTGGGGATTATGATGGGCAATATTTGTTTATCAACGATAAGGCCAATGCCCGTTTGGCGGTGATTGACCTGCATGATTTTGAAACGAAGCAGATTGTCAAAAACCCGATTGCCATCAGCGACCACGGCGGTTCGATGGTGACGCCCGACACCGACTGGATTATTGAAGGTGGGCAATATGCCGCGCCGCTGGGGTGGGAATATAGTTCGCTGGAAAATTATGCCGAGGATTACCGGGGGATGGTGACGTTCTGGAAGTTTGACCGGGAAAACGGCCGTTTACTCCCCGACCAATCCTTTGCCATGGAAATGCCCCCCTACTGGCAAGATCTGTGTGATGCTGGCAAGCTGGTCAGCGATGGCTGGGTGTTCTGCAATTCGTTCAACACCGAAATGGCAACGGGTGGGGTGGAAGAGGGCAACCCGCCGTTTGAGTCTGGCGCGTCGCAACGCGATATGGACTATATGCACATTATCAACCTAGACAAGGCGGCTGAGGTGGCGGCGGCGGGCAACACGATGGATGTCAATGGCTTCCCGGTGATTTCGCTGGAAACGGCCGTTGCGGAAAACCTCCTTTACTTTGCTCCCGAACCCAAAAGCCCCCACGGGGTAGACGTGGCTCCTGGCGGCGAATACATGGTTGTCTCCGGTAAGCTCGATCCCCATGTGACCGTCTACAGCTTCCAAAAAATTCAGGACACCATTGCCGCCGGTAACTTTGAAACCGACGATTATGGCGTACCGGTGCTTGACTTTGATAGCGTCATCGAAGCCCAGGTTGAGCTGGGGCTGGGGCCGCTGCACACCCAATTTGACAACAAAGGCTACGCCTACACCAGCCTCTTCCTCGATAGCGCCGTCGCTCGCTGGTCGCTGGGTGGCCCCTACGCCGACCTGAACGATGACCCCGACTGGTCGCTGGTCAGCAAAACTTCCGTTCATTACAACGTCGGCCACATTTCGGCGGCCGAAGGCGATACCGTTAGCCCGGATGGGAACTACCTTGTTTCGCTGAACAAATGGGCCATTGATCGCTTTGCCAATGTGGGGCCGCTGCTGCCGCAGAACTTCCAGCTTTTGGATATTGCTGGTACTGGCACCAACATGCCGCTGCTCTACGATATGCCGCTGCCCGATGGTGAACCGCACTATGCCCAAATTATCAAAGCCGATAAGCTGGCACCGTGGGAAGTGTATCCTGAGGTGGGTTGGAACCCCCACACCCAATCCAAGGATCCTAACGCGGTGATGCCGGGTGAGGAACGGATTGAGCGTGATGGCAACACGGTGGAAATCTGGATGACGGCCGTTCGCAGCCACTTCACCCCCGAACACGTCGAAATCAAGCAGGGCGACCACGTTATCTGGCACATCACCAACGTCGAACGCGCCTATGATGCCACCCACGGCTTCTCCATCCCCGTCTACAACATCAACCTGAGCATTGAACCGGGCGAAGCCACGACCTTTGAGTTTGATGCCACCGATGACGGTGTCTTTTCCTTCTATTGCACTGAGTTCTGCTCGGCGCTGCATTTGGAAATGACCGGCTACATGCTGATCGAACCTAAACAGTAATCAGTGATCGGTAATCGGTAATCAGTGTTCAGACTGATTACTGGTTACTGATTACCGATTACTTTCCCACCCATGAGTATCTTCAAGAACTTTGTCGGGCCGCGAGTTCCGGCAAACAGCCCCGAATCTGTTCGTATGCAGTATCGCTTGCCTACGCTGCTGTTTAGTGCCGCTGCCGTGGTGCTGCTTGTCTCGATTTTTCTGCCCTACTGGCAGATGACGCTGCACGCGCCGCAATATCCAGGGGGGCTGGAGGTGGTGGTTTATGTCAATGAGCTAACAGGCGATGTGGCCGAGATTGACGGGCTAAACCATTACATAGGCATGAGGCCGCTGGGAGAGGCGGCGCAGTTGGAGCGGTCGGTGAGCATCTTGGCAATTGGGGTGCTGTGCCTGCTCGTTTTGGCGGCGGTGTTTGTTCACACCAAATGGGTGGTGCTGTTTACCCTGCCGGCCGTCCTGATGCCCTTTGCCTTTTTAGCCGATATGTATTTGTGGATGCGTCACTTTGGCCTTAACCTCGACCAAACGGCTCCATTGAGCAGCGCCATCAAGCCCTTTGTGCCACCGATTTTTGGAGAAGGAGTGGTGGGGCAGTTTAAGACGGTGGCTGCGTTTCGCGGTGGGCTGTATTTGGCGTTTTTAACGGCCGTTCTCATCCTCATCGGTCTCTACACCCATCGCCAAGCCTTCAAACCACTGGTTGATAAGGAAAGTAATCAGTGAACAGTAAACGGTTATCAGTAGGGTTGGTTGGGTTGCTGCTGTGGTTAAGTGGGGCGTGGGGAGTCGGGAGTGGGACATGGGGTGTTGTAACCTACGCCCTACTCCCCACTCCCTACACCCTACAATCCCCGTCCATCCCCGCCGAGGGGCTGGCACAGGCGATTGCTGCCGCTGCACCCGGCGACACCATCAACGTGCAGGGAGGCATCTATCACGGCCGCCTTATCATTAACAAACCGCTGACCCTTATCGGCCACGATTGGCCGGTGATTGACGGCGGCGGAGAAGGGAGCGTGGTGCAAATCACGGCTCCTGGCACCACCGTGCGCGGTTTTCTCATCCAAAACTCTGGCGATTCGCTGGATCAGGAAAACACGGGCATCGTTGTGGAAGCCCCCAACACCCTTGTTACAGACAACCGTTTTGAGCAGACCCTCTTTGGCATTTATTTACGGCAGGCCAGCAACAGCGTGGTGCGTGGCAACCTCATCCACAGCAAGCCGCTGGATGTACCTCGGCGCGGCGACGGCATTCGCGTTTGGTACAGCAACGACGTACTGATTGAAAACAACACCGTGGAAATGGGGCGCGACGTGGTGCTGTGGTATTCGGAACGGCTGACGGTACGGGGCAATGTGGTCAATAACGGCCGTTATGGTCTCCACTTCATGTACTGTGATGATGCCCACATTGTGCAAAACCGGCTCACCAACAACTCCGTCGGTGCCTTTCTCATGTACAGCCGCCGCATGATCATGGAAAACAACACCGTGGCTGGCAATCGCGGCCCCAGCGGCTATGGCATTGGCCTCAAAGACATGGACGATGCCATCGTGCGCGACAATTTGTTTCTCGACAACCGCGTCGGAGCCTACCTCGATGGCTCCCCGCGTGAGGTAGACAGCATCGGCCACTTCCAGCGCAACGTCTTTGGCTACAACGACATTGGCGTGGAGATGATGCCGGCCGTGCGCCACAACGAATTTATGGGCAACAGCTTTGTAGATAACGATGAACAGGTTGCCATTGCCGGGGGCGGTTCGTCGGCGGCCAACAACCGTTGGACGGTAGCCGATCAGGGCAACTATTGGAGCGACTACGCCGGGTTTGATGCCAACGGTGACGGTTTTGGCGATATTGCCTACAGCTCGGAGCGTCTTTTTGAAAATCTGGTGGCGCAGGAGCCAAATTTGCGGCTGTTTTTATACAGCCCGGCCATCAACACGCTCGATTTTGCGGCCAAGGCGTTTCCCATTGTGCGCCCGCAGCCAAAATTGGTGGATGAACGGCCGTTTATGACCCCCACCATCCCCAGCCAAGCACCCGCCCTGCCACGCCCCGCCGTCAGTTGGTGGTTTGTGGCCGCCTTTCTGCTGCTGCTTTTGGCTTGGGGGATTGTGCAACTCACCCGTCTGCGGCAGCATCCCTACCGCTTGCCGCAGTTGGAGAAACAGCCATGATTGAAGTAACCCATCTTACCCGTCGCTTTGGCAATTTAACGGCCGTTGACGACCTTTCCTTCACCGTCAAACCGGGCGAAGCGGTGGCTTTGTGGGGAGCCAACGGGGCTGGCAAAACAACGGCCGTTCGCTGCCTCCTCAACCTCATCCCCTTTGAAGGGCAAATCACCATTGCCGGGCTGGACGTGCGCCAGCACAGCAAGGCGGTGCGAACCCACATTGGCTTTGTGCCGCAGGAGCTAAACTTCCACGATGATTTGACGGTGAGTGAGACGGTGACGTTTTACGGCCGTTTACGCAAACTCCCCCACGGCACCGACCTCACCTCCCTGCTCACCCGGTTGGAGCTAATCCCCCACATCAACAAGCGCGTGCGCGACCTCTCTGGCGGTCTTAAGCAGCGGCTGGCGTTGGCGTTGGCACTGCTGGCCGACCCGCCCATCCTCATTCTGGATGAACCCACTGCCAACCTCGACATTCGCGCCCGCGAAGAGTTCCTGCTCTTCCTCCACACCCTCAAGCAGGAAGGTAAAACCTTTGTTTTTTCCTCCCACCGGCTGGAAGAAATTACCGCCCTGGCCGACCGCGTTCTGCTGCTAGAGGCGGGCAAACTGGTCATAGATACCCCGCCCCACGAACTGGAGCGGCGGCTGGGTTGGGAAACGACGCTCCACCTCTACCTGCCGGAGCCAACTATCGAACCCGCTCTGCAAACCCTCACCCGCTTTGGGATGCCGGTTAGCCGCAATGGGCGCGGCGTGCGCGTGCAGGTGGCTCCCGGCAAAAAAGGGGAGTTGCTGCGGCGGCTGCACGAAGCGGGCATTGTCATCGAGGATTTTACGGTGGAATAAGATGAGAGATCTAGATTTGGCAACCGTCTTTATTTTGGCACAAAAAGAGCTGCGCGATGCGCGGCGCAACCGCTGGTTTTTGCTCTATGCCGCCGCCTTTGCCGGGCTGTCGCTGGGGCTGGCCGCGCTGGCGTTGTCTGGTGCGGGCAACTATGGGCTGGCCGGTTTTGGCCGCACCAGCGCCAGCCTCATCAACCTGATTTTACTGATTGTGCCGCTGATGGGACTAACGCTTGGTGCATTAAGCCTGGCGGGAGAACGGGAAAAAGGGACGCTGCTCTATTTGCTGGCGCAGCCCGTGACCCAGCTTGAGCTGCTGCTGGGCAAATTTATTGGGCTGGCGTTGGCGCTCATGGCGGCCATTGCCCTTGGCTTTGGCCTGACGGGGCTGCTGATTGGGGTCAACGGTGGCGGGGCGCAGGTGACAACCTATCTTGGGCTGCTGCTGCTCACCTGTCTGCTGGTGTTGGTCAGCCTGAGCCTGGGCTTTTTGCTGTCGGCACTTGTGCAGCGCGGAGCAACGGCCGTTGGGCTGGCGCTTTTCCTCTGGCTGGGGCTAACGATTTTTGGCGATTTGGGGCTGATGGGCACGGCGTTGATCCTGCGGCTGAATGTAGACCAACTGTTTGCCCTGGCGCTGATCAATCCGCTGCAGTTGTTTAAAATAACGGCCGTTTTTAACATCCGCCAAAATTTAGAGCTGCTTGGCCCGGCCGGCATCTACGCCACCCGCACCTACGGCAGCCAACTGCTCCCCCTGCTCATCGGCTTGCTCACCCTGTGGATCATCGCCCCCTTCCTGGCCGCCATCCAGCTTTTTAAACGCAAAGGTGTCTTATGAAACAACTGGCATTGCTCACGGGAATTCTGTTTTTGCTGCTCGGCTGCCAATCGGCCGCCGACCTCGACACCCCACCCGAAATTCTTTACGGTCAGGATATTTGTGATGAATGCAGCATGATCATCAACGAAACCCGTTACGCCGCTTCCTACGTTACCAACACTGGCGAAGTGCGCCGTTTTGATGGCATTGGCGATATGTTGCTCTATGATTACAAGCAGCACGAACAGGTGCATGTTTATTGGGTTCACGACTTTAACAGTGAGGAATGGCTGTTGGCTGACAAGGCAACCTTTGTGCAAAATTCGGCACTGCCCACCCCTATGGGCTGGGGTCTTATCGCCTTTGCTGACCCAGCTACTGCGGCTGACTATGTGGCGGCAAACGGAGGCAGCACCGCAACCTTGGCTGATTTACAGCAACTATTTGCTTCCGGGGCCGTTGACCCCACCACCTTGCATGACGCTGTTATTCACCATGACGAAAACACGCAAGCGCAGCCTTGAAGCGGCTGTGTTTGTGCCAAAATGAGGAGACATCATGAAACAAATGAAACAACTGTTGGTCATTTTTTGCTTAACAATGGTTCTGGCTGCCTGTGGCAGCGGCGAGACCGCTTCTTCCACAACGGCCGAGAATAACGCGCCAACGGCCCCATCCCCCAGCACTGAACCGACCGGCGATGCGGCCAATGGGGAAGCGTTGTTTGGGCAAAGCTGTATCGCTTGTCATGGGGAAGGTGGCGTGGGCATTGAAGGGCTGGGTAAAAATATGACCACCAGTGAGTTTATTCGCGGCATGAACGATGACGAATTTCTGGCCTTTGTGAAGACCGGCCGACCGGTAGGTGACCCTGCTAACACCACCGGGATTGATATGCCACCCAAAGGGGGCAACCCGGCTCTGACCGATGCCCAACTCTTGGATATAATTGCCTATATTCGCACACTACAAGAGTAACAAAGGCTTTAGGATTTTTCGCAGCGTCTGAAACCCTGAGCCTTTTCAGGAGCAAATGATGTCTGGGGATAAATCGTTGACTCATATGAGCGTCAAAGAAGTTTTAGCTCGCTGGCCGCAAACGGCACGGGTCTTTCAAAAATATAGCATGGCCTGTATTGGCTGTGTGGTGGCACCTTATTGCACCGTTGCCACAGTGGCTAAGGATTACGATTTACCCCTGGAGTTCTTTGTCAGTACCTTGGAGGCGGCGATTCATGATGGTGAAGCCATAGAATAGTGGCAGATGAGCCGGGGTTCCTAGCGAACCCCGGCTTCTTAGCTGATAAACCTCCCCGGTCGGTAGGGTGCCAGTAGCTCAATCTCCGTTTCGTGCATGATTTCAATGGCGGCAAACTCGCCTGTTAATGCTGCCAGGGTAACGCCGCTGTGCATGGTGGTTAGGTAGAGGTTGGGAACTGTGTCGGCAAACCCGATGATGGGTAGCCCGTCCTGCGGAATGGGTCGCCGCCCGCGCCGGATTTCCTGAATGGTGGCATTGTGAAGCAGTGGCAGAAAAGTTTTGGCTTGAGCAAAAACCTGCGCTACCTCGGCTTCATCCCGCCCCAGCGAGCGGTCGGCGGCGGTGCCGTGTGAGCCGCCGTAAAAGACGAGCGTGCCATCGGGGAGCTGGCGAAAGGCGACTTGCATCTCGCTGTCGGCAGCAGTGTGGACGGATGAGACGGTTTGAAAGACGGGGGACAATGGCTCGGTGTAAAACGTTGCTCCAAAGGTGTGGTACACAGGAACTTCTACCCCGGCCAGGCTGGCAATAGCCGGGGTATCGGCTCCGACGGCCAGAACAACGGTGTCGCAGGGCAAGGTGCCTTTGCTGGTGACAACGGCCGTTAATTCTCCCCTCACCCCTTTTTCAAACCCCACCACCTGTGTGTGCGTATGGACGGTGGCCCCGTGGGTAACGGCCGTTTCCAGACACGCCCGAATAAACCGCGCCGTGTCTACATGCCCTTCGTTGGGTGCATGACAAACGGCCGTTGCTTGCTCAATCACCAGCTTTGGCTCCATTGCCCGCGCCTCATCTAACGTTAGCAGCCGCGCCGGGTAGTCCCAGGCGTGAAGCTGCGCCACCCGTGCTTGCAGTGCTTTCGCTCCGGCCTCTGTCACTGCCCACAGCAAGTTGCCGCCCCAGGTAAGACCAACATCGCCGCCCAGCCGCCGTGCCAACCCGTCCCACATCTGCATGGAACGTCGGTTGAGATCGTGGTAATGAAACGGCCGTTTGCTAAACGCATTCAGCCAGGCAAACGAAACCGCCGATGTTGCCATCCCCGGTTCACCTGCTTCCACTAGCGTCACCGCCGCCCCCGCCTCAGCCAAGTGCACCGCCACCGATGCGCCCAAAACGCCTGCTCCCACCACCACAATTTGCTTTTTCTCACTCATATGACCCCAATATGTGCGCCGAAATAGTACCATAGTCCTAAATGGCCTGTATGTAATGTTGGTTGTGATTTTTCTCACGTATTCTAACAGCATAACGAAGCAAGCAACGAAGCGAACAACGCAGAGCATTACAGCCAACATCGAAGCGAGCAACGAACCCAAAAAACATCACAGCGAACAATTTAGCTACCAACACAACCACACATCGTAGCGAGCATTATAGCCAACCATTGCAGCCACCATTGACGCGAACATTGTAGCCACAACCGTAGCCTACATCACAGCCGGTCATTGTCGCCTACACCGTTGTCACCATCGCCGCTAACATCGTCACCGGTTATCATCGTAGCCAACATTGCAGCCAACCATCGCAGCCGCATCGTCGCCTCATTATAGCGTGCATTGTAGCCTCATCGCACCTTCACCGCACCGCATCGTTGCCGCATTGCAGCCACACATTGTTGTATACATTGCAGCCATCAAACGAAAAAAGACCGGTTCACACCGGTCTTTTTCGTTTTTTTCTTCAGGCTTGCATACAAATTTCGCTTATGGCAAAGCTGGTTTGACAAAAGGCAAATCCTCAGCAACCAACACAATTTTATGCGGTTGGCACAGCACAATACGTTTGCGTTCACTAAATATAAGGCTTTGCTGCTCCCATTTGCTCAGGATGCGGCTGACATTGTAAAGGTTTGTTCCGGTCATCTGTGCTAAATCTTCGCGGGTGAGTGCCATATCAATCAAAATCCCATTGTCTACCTGCTTACCAAATTGTGTAACCAGCCGCAGCACGGTGCGGGCTACTCGCTGCTCTACGCGCTGGGTGGCTAATTCTTGGTATCGTTCCTGAAGTTGGGCAAAGCGACGGGCAACCATGTCCAGTCCATTGAGAGCCAATTGCGGGTATTGCAGCATAAGCTGATGCATGGTTTCTTGATCCCAGTACAGACAGGTGCAAAGTTCGATGACTTCTGCCGAGAGGGGGTAGGCCATTTGGCTGAGGGCGATGATGATGCCCAGCCCTTCGCCGGGGCCAAAATAGTTGAGGATGACCTGGGTGCCGTCTGGGGTTAGCTGAGTTAGCTTAACGCGCCCTCTGGCAATAAGGTACATGAGGTTGGCTGGTTCGCCCTGGTGGAAGAAAAATTCGCCAATGTTAAGCTGACGCCAACGGCCGTTTTCTACTACTGCCTGCTGCTCCACGGGGGTCAGATGAGCCAACAAGGCACAGCGGTCAGTCATATGTGCAACTTCTGCTGGGCTTACCATCGCCCAATCATAGCAGGTTTCCCACAAACCTCCGAGAACTTGTGAAACCAAAAGCCTTTTTTATGGTGGGAAAGTTGTCACTGCCGTTTTTTCCCAGTATGCTTCGACGCTATGAGTGAGATGATGTTGGCAAACCGGCTACGTAAGCGGCAAAAACACTTAAGCAAGTGGGGGAAGCGGCAGGGCGTTAGCTGTTATCGGCTGTATGAACGCGACATTCCTGAATATCCGTGTATTGTGGATTGGTATGATGGGGAGGTGGTAGTTTGGCTGTATGAACGCAAGCGGGACGAAACGGCCGTTTCTCAGACAACTTTTCGCAACGAAATCCTGCATGAAATCCAAACGGCGCTTGACCTACAGCCCAGCCAACTGTTTGTGAAGGAGCGGGTGGTGCAAAGTGGGCTGCAAAGTCAGTATGAAAAATACGGCCGTTCGCACCATGTACGCCTTGTTCAGGAACATGGCCTCAACTTTGAAGTTAACCTTAGTGATTACCTCGATACTGGTCTGTTTCTTGACCATCGTCCCACCCGCCAAATGATCCGCGCCCGTGCCGCCAACAAGCGGCTGCTCAACCTCTTTGCCTACACCGGTTCCTTCACTGTCTACGCTGTGGCCGGTGGTGCCAGCCACACAACTACCGTTGACCTCAGCCAAACTTATTGTCAATGGGTGGCGCGTAATCTAGCGCACAATAACTTTCAGACCAACGCTCGTCACTGCGTTATTGCCGCCGACTGCCTACACTATTTGGCAGAGGCTGCCCAGCGGCATGAAAAATACGACCTCATTGTATGCGACCCGCCCACTTTTAGTAATTCCAAAAAGATGAGCCAGGCTTCTTTTGCCGTTGACCGGGATCATGTAGCACTGCTGCAAGCCTGCGGCCGTTTGTTAACACCGGGGGGTGAACTCTTTTTTTCTAATAATGCACGGCAGTTTAAGCTGGATGAGGGGGGGCTAAACGGCCGTTTTACTATCCAAAATATTACCACCCAAACCATCCCGGAAGATTTTAGAAACGGCCGTATTCACCAATGCTGGCTACTGACCCATAAGGAATAAAAATAGGACGCAGATGTACCTGATATACCTGATTATCTGGTTTGTCAGGTACATCTGCGTTCCATTGTTCAAAAAACATGCTCACAGAAACCGAACGCGACCAGGCCGCCGAGGCCATCCTACAGGTATACCAGACCAAAAGTCAGACAACCCGCCCCTCCGCCCTCTATCCCCACATCGAATTCGACGATGCCTACGCCATTTCGGCTGAAGTTGCCCGCCGCCAGCAAGCCGCCGGAGCGAAGCTGATTGGTTATAAAGTTGGCCTTACCTCTATTGCCATGCGTCGCTCATCCAAAATTGACGAACCCGACTATGGCTACCTCTATGATCATTTTTTGATTGCTGATGGAGCCAAGATACCACACCGTAACTTCTGCGTTCCCCGTGTCGAAATTGAGCTGGCTTTTGTGTTAGGGCAGCCGCTGCAAGGCCCTGGTGTGGGGTTACTGGATGTGATGCGGGCGACGGAATACGTCATTCCGGCTATTGAGATTATTGACACCCGCGTGGACGAGCCGCGCAAAATTTACGACACCATTGCCGACAATGGAGCAGGGGCAGGGCTGGTGCTGGGGGGGCGGCCATTACGGCCGTTTGATGTCGATCTGCGTATGATTCCCGGCATTCTTTACCGCAATACTGACATTGAGGAAACAGGAGTAGCGTGTGGTGTCATGGGACACCCCGCCAATGGTGTGGCATGGCTGGCAAACAAGCTGTCGTCACTGGGTGTTGCCCTAGAACCAGGCCAAATACTGCTTGCTGGCTCTTTTATCCGTCCCGTATGGGCGCAAGTGGGCGACACCCTGCGTGGTGATTTTGGCGACTTGGGTTCTTTGGCGGTTCAATTCATATAAGAATGTGGTATTCGGTAATGTCTTCTAGTCACACTTTTTGTCAAACTGATATTAACACAGGTTAATTTAAGTATAGCAATTAGACACGCTTTTTCCCCCCACCCCTGAACCACCTCGCTGCGAGACGGTTGGGATGATTACGGAGTGTATTGGATGTCATCTGTTAAGGTGACCAATTTACACACTTGTTTCCCTATCTCCAGCCACTCTCCTATTTCTTCTGCCCGCTTGGTAATGGCTCGTTTGCCCAACGGCCGCGCCACAGACACCACCTCCTCTTGCCCAAGAGCCAGAACGCCGCCATAATAAACACAGTATAAGTATTGTTTAGCCCTGAGAGTAAATCAAAACAAGCATAAACTGTCGTCCTTATGAGTTCACCAAACCCCAGCACGGAGCCTGTTCTCCTGCTACAAACCAAATTCTATCGGCCACGGGTCAGTCCAAACGCCCTCCCACGCCCTCACCTCATTGAACACCTGAACCAAGGCCTATCCCGCAAGCTAACCCTCATAACCGCTCCGGCCGGCTATGGCAAAACAACCATCGCCACCCAATGGTTAGACCAATTGCAAACACAGCAGCCACCAAAACCCCACCATCAAATAGCGTGGCTTTCCTTAGACGAATCCGACACAGACCTCGTCCTCTTTGTCCATTACCTCATCGCCGCTATCCAAAAATGTCAACCCGGTAGCTGCCCCCATACCTTCGCAGCCCTCCATAACCCACAACCACCCTCTTGGCTCCAACTTGCCACCCTTTTCGTCAACGATCTCATCGAACAAACCGCCCCTCTCATCTTAGCCCTCGATGACTATCATTATGTGGAAAATGAAACCATTCACCAATTCATAGATCGCCTGCTGCACCACCTTCCCCCCACACTTCACCTTATCTTAATCAGCCGCACCGAACCGCCTCTCGCCCTCCCGCT
>JAGQGA010000320.1 GCA_020432595.1 Anaerolineales bacterium
GCAAGCTGCTGATCACGGCTGCGGGACCACTGTTGGGTTGAGGCGCAGCTACGGCTGCAAACGCCGGTTTCGCGCTGGCTTCTGCTGACCAGGAAGGAGTTGCCACATACCTCACACTGCTTGTGTAGGTATAGCTGCCCATCAATGATTTCGCAGTCATAACCCTGTTCGCTGTAGTTGTGGTATGTTTGCACCACACGAGGATCGGCCTCAATGTGGTCAAATCCACTTTCTAGAGCCGCCCATTTTGCTAAACCAATGATGCCACCTAGGTGAGCCTTCCGCCATTGGCTGAAGGTTTGCGGCAGTCCCTTGGCCTGGGCATATTGCTGCCAATCTTTTTGGGAGAAGCGGCGACCGAGTTGTTGGGTGAGGGTGAGGGCATGTTGTTTGAGTTGCTGATGGGTGATGCCGGAATAACGGCCGTTTTTCACCCCACTCACCGCCATAGACATATTTTGCTTATACGATGCCCACTGTTCCTCACTCCACTCAGTGGCGGCGCGTACCATTGGATTGTTTTCACCACGCATCGTTGCACCATGCAGCATGTCGTGGGTTTCTTTTGGCAAGATTTCCAAATTGTTAGGCGCATTGTTGCTGGCATCAAAATCCTTGTGGTGTACCACGTAGCCACTCGGAATCTCAGTATCATGGTGGAAAGCGGCGACAAGCCGATGTTCAGCCTCGTTTTGCCGCTGGCCGTTGTTGACCCACACATAATCCTGCGAACGGGCATCGGCCTCCACAAAAATATCCTTGATAGATGCCTTGTAGCGGGTCATAACATGCAGACTATCGCCCGGCTGTAAATTTTCTGCCGCCACATATTCACCCGTTTTTAGGCGGAATTTGTGATTGCCCGTCACGGTAATGGCCGAGCCATCATCAAGCTTGACTTTGAAAATGGGCTGCTGATGCCCCGTAACGCGAGGATGGCGCAGCCAGCGCACCGCAACCTTGCCCCGATTGTCCAGGCAATAAACAGGAACATCCTTGCCCTCTGCTGCCAGTTGAGCAATAGGAACGTGGCCGCGCCCATCAGCAACTGCCACCAGCACGTCACCCGTGACGCAGGGGTTGGTGCCAAATTCGGCGGCGGCGCGGCGGGCGGGGCGGTTGTCTACGGCGGCGCGGCGGTTGAAGATGCCGGGTTCGCCCCGCCCCGATTCCACCATGTCGAGGACAAAGCGGGTGACTTCGGTTTGGGTTAGCTCCCGTTCCGGCCATACGGCCGAATTATTGGCATTCCACCGCTGGCTGTTGGTGTGCCAAAAGTCGCCATCTTTGCAGTGGCGCATTTCCAAATCGTCATAATCAAAGAGCGATATCATTGCTGTCCTGCGCACGCCCCCGGAAACGGCGGCATCGCCAACGGAACACATGATGTCATGGGCATCGAGCGGGCGCAGGAAGCCGCCTTGCCGCGCCAAAATGCGGGTGCGGGCAAAGTCGAGCATTTTCCGCAGCGGTTCGGGGCCAGAGGCGCGGCCTCCTTTGATTTGCAGGGGAGCACCTGCCGGCCGTACTTCGCTGTAATCAAACGCTACGTCCTCGCCGTTGAACCAAGCTGTTAGGCCGATGCGGACAGCCTGCGCCCACCCTTCGGAGGAGTCGGGGACGACAAAGATGGTGGGTGGGTTGCCTTTTTGCCGGGCGATGCGGGGGAACTGCTCAACATAGCGGCGTTCGACGGAGAAGCCAACGCCGCAGCCGCTCATGGAAATAATAAGTGCTTCAACAAATGAATCGAGGCTGTTGACCGGCATGTAGGAGCAGTTGTAGACGGCGATGTTGTTGCGGCGGGCGGCGGGGCCGGCCATTGCCAGCAGCCGCATGGAGGGCATCGCTTTCATATTGAGGATGCCTTGGTGGATGCGTTCATAAACGGCCGTTTCCAACCGATCCTCCGACAACTCCCGCAAATAATCAACCGCCCGATCCACCGTTTCAATCCACGTTTCCCGCCGCCCCACGTCATAATTGAAGCGGGAATACTTATCGTAAAATTGAAATTTTTGCAGTTGCGTGGGGAAGTATTGGTCAGAAGCCGCAAACGCCTCGCGCACCTCATCGGGAATGGGGCGCAGCACGCGCATTTTGGCGTGTTCGGCGCGGTAGAGAATGTAATGTTTCGCCGCCTCATACTCACCGGCCGCCTGCAGCACCATCTCCACAATGTCTTGAACCCCTTCCACAGTGGGGAGATCGTATTTAGCAGCGACCACGTTGACGACGCGGTGGGCAATTTCGCTGGCGGGCGTATGTGGCTCCGTTGGCAGGCTGGCGTAACATTTTAGCAGTGCCTTTTCAATCAGATCCATGTTAAACGGCACAATGCGCCCGTCCCGCTTGATAATGCTTTCCGGCATTTTGACGCGGAAATAGATGCTGTCGGCGGTGAGATTACTCTTACCATTTTTACTACCTATTTTGTTACTAACTTCTTGTAAAACTACTCCTGAAACCTTTGCAAGACTTGTCACTTTCTCCTCCTCAATCTTTGTACGTGAATAACATAATGTGACAACTCAAAACAACCAATTAATAGCTATACTCGATGCAATTTGAAGAAACCCAGGGCTTTTCGATACCTATTAGACAACAAAGCACAGGTTTCATTCTAATTTGAGTATAAATGCCATGAATGTTTCTCAAGATACACTTGAGAATTAAAAGTTGCTGCATTCTTCAAAGAAAATTGCTTATTAATTTGCTGCTTTAAACATTGTCAACTATCATAATAAATTGAGGAGTTAAATAGGGAGGTTTTAACCTCCCTATTCTTCTTCTGTGTAGTAAGGCTACTTCATCATTAGCTATCTAAGTTACGACCCTGGCAGGAACTACTTGGAGAGTTATAAGGAGGTAGCCTCTTTTTTTTGTAGTTATAATTATTTCTACATTGCATGATATTCCCTTTGGAACGAATCCTTTAGCCACTCTGAACATTGTTTCTCAAATCCTTGCCATGCTGCTTCACCGCTAAGGCATGCGACCAACAATTTGTCATTTTTGTCTATTTTGGTTATTAGCCTATCCCGAATATGAACAGCAGATAAGTTAGTTGCTACTAGCCAACTGGAGTCTAAGCAGTGCCACCATGAGCCAAGAGACTTGATTTCAATAAATAAGCCTGTGTAATTTTGACCCGGTGAATTAAGGTCATAACTAATACTGTAAACTTGCATTTTTTTTCCTTCTTAGAATTTAATTAGGTGTAGAACGACGGTGAGGCTTAACAGGAACCGTTTTTTTGTTACCGCCTGGTGGACGTCGCTTGTGCGTCTTTACAGGAACAATTTTTTTGCCTTGTTGTGTTTTTGCCATTTTTTACCTCCTTTTAATTAGATTTCTGCAACTGTATGATGTTTTGATAAGCCGACGCATTAACTTTATGTCATGCTCACCTTCATGGTCATGGAATTCACAACGAAAACAGATGCTCATGAAGGTGAGCATGACATGAATTAATACAGTTGCAGATTGCTTAACTATTGGGAATCTTGCGTTTGTTTTGTTTGCGTTCTTTTAGCAATTACTATATTTGAAGGTGGCAGCGGTGGGGGTGGTGGCGGGACATACCCCCGAATATGTGATGGGGTTTCGGTAGTAGAGGTTTTGTTTGATTGAACTACCTGTTTACTGTTGTTTTTCATAATTACTTATCCCAAATTGTAAAATACAAAAATACTTATTGTTACTACACCAATGAAAAAGAACAAACCGCTAAATAAATTAAAGGCTTTTGTAAACCAGCTATAAATACCGCCCGGGGTTTGGTTATATATTTTTCCTTCATTAATTTGCAATAGTGTTTTTCTAAGAGCATTACTACTCATCCATAAAGAAAAAAGAACGAAAGAGATACTAATGCCCCAAGCTATCCACGCAATAATCAAATAATGCGAATACAATACAGGATTTGTCCCAATTATTTCTCTGATGAATGTGAAAGAAAGCCCTAAACTTCCACCAGATAAATACAAAACGTTTTTGTCATATTCCTCTTGAGCCTTTTGTTCAGCTGCCATAATCTGGCGCCTATACTCCTGCAATGACTCATTCATAGTATTCTTCTGGCTTGATTATTTACTCGCTCAACAAATGGTCAATTTCGCCGCGAATAGATTCCAGATCGTCGAGCCGCAGGTAAACGATGGCATAACGAATATAGGCCACCTCGTCCAGCTCCTTCAGCTTGCTGATGACGAGATCGCCCACAAAGCGGCTTTTGACTTCCGCGCGGCCAAGCTGCTGGAGTTCAGCTTCCACTTCGCCCACAATGCGCTCAATATCGGCGGCGGCAATAGGGCGCTTGTAACACGCTACGCGCAGTCCGGCCAGCAATTTTTCCCGCGAAAATTCCTCACGGGTGTTGTCCCGCTTGATGAGGAGGGGGGTGGATAAAATCGGCCGTTCGTAGGAGCTAAAACGTTGGTCGCAGGTGTCACAGACGCGACGGCGGCGCGTGCCGCCGCGCAGATCGTGACTGGTGTCTATGACGCGGGTCTTTTCATGACCACAGTAAGGACATTTCACAATAAATTTCCCTTTCTCTTACATAATTTACCCAAGCAACAAAACAAGACAGACCATGTCCTGAAATTTTGTGCTATATGTTGGGCAATGATACTGCTGATCCCCCATATATGGCATAACGGGTGGCATTATAGCATGGCACGTTTGTTCTGACAAGTGAAATAGAAAGTGAAAAACCTTAAAATTTTTAACGGCCGTTTTCCCCCTATAACCAAACTATAACGAAAACCGCGCTTTTTTTTCTTGGTCGATTTGTTAAAATTTTGTGCGAGAGCATCTATTCCGTAGCGGAAGTTATAAAAATCACATACTGAACATAATAGGTTTGATGAAGCCAAGGAGCACGATTCAAGATGAAACAAAGCAGCGCTATTCACCGATGGTTTGTGGTTATATGGGTAGGATTATTAACGGCCGTTTTTCCCACCCAACCTACTTTCGCCCACGGTGGCATCACCGCCGATGGCAGTGCCAGTGATTGGGCCAACTTAGGCAATGGAAGCTGCCCCTCAGCACCCAGTGCCAACACGGGCGCGGTCATTGACGGTAGCCACACTGACTGCGGTTTGGGTGTTAATGGGGGGACTGAGTGGGTTTGGACTGATGCGACTGGCGACCAACGCACCGATCATTGGGGTAGCACAGGCAACATGGATATAACCCAAGTCCGTATTACCGGTGATGCGACCAACCTCAATTTTCTACTCCGCTTTAGCGACATTACCAACTGCAATGCCCAATATATCGCCATTGGCATCAACAGCAACGATGGTAGCGGCACAACGTTTTTCCCAGATAATGCTGACACTGGTTTAGGGGCTTTCGGCAGCGGTTATGAGCGGGTGATTGAAGCAAACCTCAATACAACGGGTTATTGGAGTGATAACTCAACCTTTACCTCCTCATTGCAAAGTAATTGCAGCGCCAGTGAGAATCTATGGGAGATTCAAATGCCGATTTCCGCTCTAGGGCTGACCTGGCCGGCCGCGTCTGGCACCTACGATTTTGCTATTGCTGTTTTTTGCCACGACAGTGGGGGCGGTATTTGCGATGTGGGTGGCAGCAGCGACGCGATGGATGTGGTAACGTCTACCAGCGGCAACACATGGAACGAAGTTAGCGATGGTTCACTCGATTACAACTTTACGATGGGGTTTGGCCCAACGGCCGTTAATCTCCAAACCCTCACCGCCCAGCCCGCCGCCAACACCCTCACCATCATTGCCGTTGCCCTTGTTTTGCTGCTGGGGGGAATAACGGCCGTTTTCCACACCAAAAACAAAAAAGGCCAGCATCACGCCAGCCTTTAAAACACAATTAGAGATTGGAGATTGGAAACCGGTTAATCTCCAATCTCTAATCTCCAATCTCCCAATTTTCCTCACTCTCCCCGCTTCTTCCGCAAAAACGCCGGAATATCCAAATCATTCACCCGATACGCCGGGGGTTCTGGCGTTTCACGGCGCACGGGTGGGGTTGTTGGCCGAGTTGAGGTAGATGATACCGATGCCGATTCTCGCACGGGCGGCCGGCTGGCAACCTGCCGCGCCTGCGGCCGCGTCATCTGCCGCATCATCGGCAAACTATGCTCAAATCCCGTCGCAATCACCGTAATCCGAATCTCATCCCCCATCGTTTCATCAACCACCGCCCCAAAAATCAAATTCACATCGGGGTGTGCCGTCTCCCGAATCAATGCCGCCGCCTGGTTAATCTCATACAAGCTCAAATCCTTGCCGCCCGTCACGTTAAACAAAATGCCTTTTGCCCCGTCAATCGTCACATCCAGCAGATGGCTCGATAATGCCGCTTGGGCTGCATCCATTGCCCGGTTGTCTCCCTTGCCCTTGCCCACCGCCATCAAGGCTGCCCCACCCATAGACATGATCGTTTGCACATCAGCAAAATCTAGGTTGAT
>JAGQGA010000321.1 GCA_020432595.1 Anaerolineales bacterium
GGGTAGCAGGAACGGCCGTTCCCGTTGGTGCCAGCGTGGGTGCGGCTGTGGCCGTGGGGGCCAGGGTGGGAGTGGGGGAGAGAAAAACGGCCGTTGGTGCGTCTTCCACCGTTGGCGTGTCTTCCGCCATTGGCGCGTCCTCCGCCACCACCACCGCCACCACCTCGCCTACAGGCGACATAGGTTGCTGGCAGGCTACGGTGAGCAAGCCCAGAAAAAAAGCAAAAAAAACTCGCAGGTACTTCATGAGTCCCCACGAGTTTAGCTGACCTAAAACCAGTTGCACACCTGTCAAAAGTCCTATTCTGGCGTGACATAAGCGGCCGTAATGCCGCCATCCACCAGGAATGTGGCTCCTGTTGTAAATGATGACTCATCCGAAGCCAAGAACAGCACTGATTTGGCAATTTCTGCCGCCTCGCCAAACCGCCCCATGGGAATATGCACCAGCCGCCGCTGCCGCCGCTCTTCGGTATTCAAATATTTCATTAGCAGCTCTGTCCGCAGCGGGCCAGGGCAAAGCGCATTGACGCGAATCCCTTCGCGGGCGTGGATGGTTGCCAGTTCCCGCGTCATAGACAGCACTGCCCCCTTGCTGGCGGTGTAGGCCAACTGCGGCGTGGCTGCTCCCAATACCGCCACAAAAGAGGCGGTGTTGATGATGGAGCCACCGCCTGCCCGCTGTAGCGCCGGAATGCCATATTTGCAGCCCAGGAAAACGCCTTTGACGTTGACCGCAAAGGTAATATCCCATACCTCTTCGCTGGTGTTGATGGCATCATCATCGTTGGCGTGGGAGATGCCAGCGTTGTTAAACAGCACGTTGAGCTTGCCATAGGTCGCCTCGGCGTGGTCAATCATGGCGGCGCAATCAGCCGCCTTGGATACGTCGGCGTGAATGTAGCTGGCGTGGCCGCCGGCCGCCTCAATCATGCCCACCGTTTCCGCTCCGGCTGCGTCGTTAATGTCTACACAAACAACGCTGGCTCCTTCCTTGGCGAACAAAACGGCCGTTTCTCGCCCAATGCCGCTCCCTGCACCTGTAATCAAAGCTACTTTACCCTCTAAACGCATCTTATAACTCCTGCCATAGTGAATTTTATATTTGTGGCAGGGACATACAGTTTTGCCCCTATCATGTAACCCTAGTTTACTGCCAGCCGTCTGACAAAACAAAATCATTTAGGATATGTCAAATGTCATCTGTGATAAGTGACATTTGTCACTGGTTTCCCCCATTTGCTCCCGGTATTCTTGTCCGCCATGAACGCCATTAGAAAACTTACTCCGATTGCTCGCTTGGCATGGTTTGTTGTTGGCCTCAACTTGTTTGTCATTGTGTGGGGCGGTTTTGTTAGCGCTAGCGGTTCTGGCGACGGCTGTGGGGCAAGCTGGCCGCTGTGCCAACAGCTTGTTACGGCGGAGACACGCTCTTGGGAAACCTTTGTTGAGTTTTTCCACCGCATCACCAGCGGCTTGGCATTACTTGCCATTTTTTATATGACGTGGCGTGTTTTTCGTCATTATGCCAAAGGCCACATTGTGCGTTTGGGAGCTACTTATTCCGTTGTATTTATTATTACCGAATCTCTCTTAGGCGCGGCACTTGTGATTTTTAAGTGGGTAGACACCAACGAGTCGCTGGCGCGAGCTTTTGTTCAGCCCATCCATTTGGTCAACACCTTTTTGCTGATGGCTTCGCTGGGGCTGACGGCGTGGTGGGCTTCAGGCAATGAGCCGCCTCACTGGAGCAAAAACCGCAAGTTGCTGCTGGCTTTGGCTGGTGGGTTGGCGGGCGTTGTGGTGCTTAGCTCGTTTGGCACCATTGCTTCATTGGCTAGTACCATTTTTCCTTCAGAGTCGTTTTTTGAAGGGGTGCAGAAAGACTTTGCCCGCAATGTTCACTATCTTATTCGGCTGCGTATTTGGCACCCGATTATTGCAGTTTTGGTTGGTGGCTATTTGTTGTATTTGGGGCGGCTGCTGGAACAGTGGTGCCCTGATGAGCGTGTTAACAAACTCCATAACTTTATGTTTACCGTCTTTTTAGTGCAGTTTGGCATGGGGGCGATGAATGCTATTTTGTTGACACCGGTGTGGCTGCAATTGGTGCACTTGTTGGGGGCGCATTTGCTGTGGCTGGGGATGGTGCTGCTAAATGTGACGGCGTTGGCGGTGGCACGGCCGGCCGAATATCGGCTTGCACCATCATAGCAAGGCAGATGGGAGAAGGGGGAACCTCCTTTGTAACGTGCTTTTGACCATTTCATGTGACATTAATCATAAAAATCATATGACAAACGTCACTGCTTTGGTTTGTATGACCGGGGTAAAGTTGAGCGTGTTACTCAACAAAGTGATTTTTTTAAGCGAGAGTTATTATGTTTCAAGTAAGCCGACGTGTTGATTATGCTGTTCGCCTGATGATTGCGCTGAGCCAAATGCCGGAGGGCACGCGCCAGACGACACGCATTTTGGCAAAGCGAACGGGTATTTCCAAGCCGTTTTTGCACAAAATTGCGGCTGATTTGGTAAAGGCAGATTTGGTTAACACGTATGCGGGGCCAACGGGTGGGCTGGAGTTAGCACGCCGGCCGGAAGATATTACGATGCGCCATATCATCGAAGCAATTGAACGGCCGATAGTGCTTGACCCTTGTACGGTCAAACCCGAAACGTGCCGTGAACTGGCGCAACAGGTTCACTCCTACTGGGAAACACTGCAAGATGCCATTGTGCAGCAGTTGGATGCCACGCCATTGACCGCCCTGGGGGAAGGTGCTTTTTAGATGGTTGTTGTTAGGCAAACGGTTGAGAAACGGCCGTTTTCCCCCTTTCTCTGGCTTTTCGTCTTGCCAGGGGTGGTTGTGGTTGCCATTGTCAGCTTCGTTCTCTTCCAGCCGATTACCGTGCTGCCCCGCATTGCCCTGGCTCCTGGCTTTGGGCTGCAAAACGAGGCTGGTACGTTGGTGAGCAACGAAGATTTGCGCGGCACCATTACCCTTTACAGCTTTAGCACTGTCCATTGTGGTATCGAGTGCGGCCAAACGGCAGCCGATATTGCTGCCGTGCAGCAAACTTTGGCTAATCAAATAACCACTCCCATCAATTTGGTGACGCTGGCACTAAACGGGGAAAGCCCGGCTGATCTGACGGGGCTGGGTGGTGACTCTGGCTTGGTATCATGGGAATGGCTCACTGGCGACATACAGCGGATGCGCTATGTGGTGGGCGGGGGCTTTAACCTCTACTATGATCAACAGGGCGATAGCGTGGATTTTGAACCGCGTTACGTGTTGGTAGACAGCCTGGGGATGATTCGCGCCTACTATTTTATGGCGCAGCCTGATCCGATCTTGTTGTTGCGTGACGTTAATTTTTTGGTTGATGAAATAAAAAATAGCACAGGGTCAAAGAAGCTAGCCTATGAAGCGGCGCATTTGTTCTTGTGTTATCCCGATTAAGAGAGGAGAAACCGGTTTTTTGCTGAATCTGGTTTCTGAATGTTATGAGTTCAACGATTGAACCAACGCCAACCGAAGCGACACCGCAGCCAGAAACGGCCGTTCGTCGCACCGTCATATGGTGGCTGTTGGGTGCCTTACTAATTGTCGGGGCTTTCGTGGCCGTTCGGCTGGCACAAGGCTACCCGCTTATCGGGCCACGCCAACTGCATGGCTTTGTCATGAATGAGCCAACTCCGGTTGGTGACTTTACCCTAACCAGCCACAATGGCGACCCTGTTTCCCTCAGCGACTTTCGTGGCAAGCTGGCACTCGTTTACTTTGGCTACACTTCTTGCCCCGATGTCTGCCCGATGACAATGGTGGAATTAGCTAAGGCGCGGGCATCGCTGCCGGAACGGTTTCAGGATGATGTGCAGGTGCTGATGGTGACTGTAGACCCCGAGCGGGACACACCGGAACTGTTGGCAAACTATTTGGGTCATTTTGACGACACATTTTTAGGGCTAACGGGCACTGCGGACGAAATTGAAGCCGCCGCCGCACCACTGGGCATTTTTTATGAAAAGCGGGTAGTGGAAGACAGCGAAACCTATTTTATGGATCACACGGCAACGGTGGCGGCGATTGATCGCCAAGGGCGGCTGCGTTTGGTTTGGCCGTTTGGTATGCCAGTTGAGGAGATTGCCAGCGACTTGGGTTATCTGGTACGCGAGTAGGCAAAAAAATTTTTGCATGGAAGTTGTGAAATATTTCACTTCACGTGCAAAGGCGACGGAAATGGTGAGTAATATCTGGCAAAGCGTGGTTAATAAACAGTAAACAGCAATCAGCATTTATAATCCACCATTTACTTGATGTTGATGCTTGTTTACTGAAATTAAGGAGGTTTTTATGAAAAAGAGTGGGAAAAACAGTCCGAAAGCACCGCAAGGTACCATTGTGTTGATGATCGTCTTTTTTGTGTTGATCATCGCTTTGTGGGGCAGCACCTATCTGACATTGTTGGCTAGAGGAGGAACATTCTAATGCACATTGACCGTTATGAGCGCAACTTTATTGGTCTGTCTGCTGTGCTGCTGGTTATCTTCTTTCTAGCCGTTACGGTGGGCGCGTCGGCCAATGGCATTCAGGTGCCGCGCCCCGAGCTGCGCGTAGACCCCAAGATGGTGGCAACGCCTGGTGTCTATGATGGCTTTGGCGATCCGGTGGAAGATCGTGTGCGCGAGCTGTCGCCCGGTAAATATGAGGCTTATATCATTGCTCAGGCCTGGAAGTTTTCGCCTGGCTCCACCAATTATGGTGAACCACCAATCACCGTTCCGGCTGGATCCAGCGTAACTTTTTATGTGACCAGCAAAGATATTCAGCATGGTTTCAAGATTAACCATAGCACCGACCCTAGCCGCAACACTAACATTAGCTTTATGGTGCTGCCGGGTCAGGTATCAAAGCTGACGGCAACGTTTGATGAGCCGGGCACTTACTATATTGTGTGCTATGAATATTGCGGCTCGGCGCATCATACGATGTTTGGCGAGATTATTGTGGAGGAGTAGACCATGCAGTTGGAACAGAGTTACGCAAGTGAGCCAGTTGTTGAAGTGGCCTCTCGGCCAGAGCTATGGCGAACCATTGTTGTCCTGTTTAAGCTGCGTGTGGTGTCGCTGCTGCTGTTGTCGGCATTTGGCGGTGCTGTATTAGGCTATTTGGCGACGGGACAGAGCAGTTTATGGGCGTGGTTAGTGCTGACAGTTTCTGGCACGCTATCGGCGGCTGGGGCTTCGGGCATTAACCAATATTTGGAGCGGGAGCGTGACACACAAATGCGGCGCACGGCGAAACGGCCGTTAGCTGCCAACGAGATCAACAACCCGCTTACCGTGCTGTGGATTAGCATGGGGATGATTTTGCTGGCTACTTTGCTGGCACTGACGGTGAACGTGGAAACGGCCGTTTTCATCCTTCTCGGTGCCATCATTTACGTGGGTGTCTACACCATCTGGCTCAAGCCGCGCACCACGCTTAACATCGTTATTGGCGGCGCGGCCGGAAGCTGTGCCGTGGTCAGCGGTGGAGCGGCAATGGGTGGGTGGTCAGAAACGGCCGTTTGGCTGCTTGCTGCCCTCGTCTTTGTCTGGACCCCCGTTCACTTTTGGGCCTTGGCACTTGCCTACCGTGACGACTACAGCCGGGCTGCCTTTCCCATGCTGCCCGCCTGTACCGCGCCCCACACCGCTGCTCGCTGGATTGCCCTTCACACCCTGTTCACCGTTGCCGCTGGAATTGGCCTGGGGCTGGTGCCACAGGTAGATTGGTTCTACCTGCTACCCATCACCCTCCTCTCCCTGCTGCTCATCAAGCGTACCTGGCAACTGTTGGCTGTTCCCGAAAAACAACCAGCCCTGTCTCTGTTCCACTACTCAAACATCTATTTAGCGGTCGTGCTACTCGTCATCATGTTAGCACCCGTTTGGAGATAACCTATGTTTGCACGCGAAAACAAAATCGCTGGCTGGAGCCTTGCCATTGCCATCAGTGCCCTCTTTATTGGTGGCTCAATGGGCCCCTTGCAAAAGCTTGAACACGTCGGCATTGATCTCTATCGGCCACTGCGCGACATCGGCCTCAACAGCTATTATCAAGGCCTTACCATTCATGGCGTTCTCAACGCCCTGGTCTGGACAACCTTTTTTATCGTCGGGTTCTTCACCTACATTTTCGTTCGCAGCCTTAACCGCAACCTGACCCATCCACAGGTCAACACGGCGGCCAATGTCATCATGATTCTTGGGCTGGTTACGGCGGCCGTGCCGATTTTGCTCAACTTGGCAACCGTCCTTTTCACCTTCTACCCGCCGCTCATGGCTAGCCCCTGGTTCTATGTCGGGCTGACTCTGGTGGTTGTTGGTTCCTGGGTACATGGTTGGGGCTACTACCTCCCCTTTTCACAGTGCCGGCGCGAATACCCTGTCCTAACCACCCCGT
>JAGQGA010000322.1 GCA_020432595.1 Anaerolineales bacterium
ATTCAGGGGAATCAATACCGGCCTCTTTCAATTTGCCCATATAAACGTCGCCAATGCCTTCGATAGCGGTTAATGCGGTCATTTTCTCATCTCCCTGTTGTGTGATTGGGCATCGTTTGTGGGAACGATGCGGGTTTAGCGTAATGATAGCACATTATTGGGGGAAAAACGGCCGTTTTTCACCAACTCACCAGCAGCGACTCCAGCCCATGAAAATGATACGTGTTGCGGTAGCGAGGCGCGGCCGTCATCTCAAGGTTGGGCAATCGCTGTAGCAAAATGGGCAGCGATGTTTGCAGTTCCAGCCGCGCCAGCGGTGCCCCCAGGCAAAAGTGGATGCCCGCGCCAAAGGAGAGGTGTGGGTTTTTCTCGCGGGTCAGGTCAAGCTGGTCGGGGTTGGGAAACTGTGCCGGGTCGCGGTTGGCCGCTCCCAGCAGCAGTGAAACCTGTGTGCCTTGCTTAACCATCTGCCCGCCGTATTCCAAATCTTCCAGCACCCAGCGGTTAAATTGGTGCAGCGGGGTGTCGTAGCGGAGGAGTTCTTCAACGGCCGTTTTTGCCAACCCCGCCCCATCCTGCCGCCACCGCTCCCACTCATGCCGATTTTGCAGCAGTGCCGCCACGCCGTTGCCCACCACATTCACCGTCGCCTCATGCCCGGCGTTTAGCACCAAAATGCAGGTTGAAATCAGCTCATCTTCGGTCAGCTTTTCCCCGGCCTCCTCCACGGCAATCAGATGGGTGATCAAATCATCCTTTGGCTGCCGCCGCCGTTGCGCCACATAGCCGCGCAGATAGTCGGCAAACTCGACGGCGGCTTGCACAGCGGCCGTTTCCATTTCGGCCGTTCGCGCCAGCTCATACATTCGCACCATGGCGTGTGACCAATCGAGAAGCTGCTGGCTCATGTCGGCCGGCACGCCCAGCATTTCGGCAATGACGATGACGGGGATGGGGGAAGCAAAAGCGGGCAGCAGGTCGTCGCCGGGCTGCATTTGGTCAATGAGCTGGTGGCTCAGTTGGGCAATGCGCCCGCGCAGCCGTTCGATGTGGCGAGCTGTAAAGGCTTTATGCACCAGCCCGCGCAGCCGTGTGTGGGCAGGCGGCTCCAGGTCGAGCATGGAGAGGCGGTCAATGTCGTAGAACGGTTTGAGGTGGGGTGGTTCGGCAGGCCAGCCCAATTCTGTGCGGCTTTTGATGTGGGTGATTTGGCGGCCAAAGCGACGGTCGCGCAAAATGGCGGACACGTCTTCGTGGCGGGTAAATGTCCACAAATCGTGGTTTTGCCAGTAAAAGACAGGCACCCGCTGCCGCAGTTCGTGGTAGGTGGGGTAGGGGTCATGGTAGAAGGCAGGGTCGCGGATGTCTAGATCAACGTGGCGGGTATGGTCGTTTATGTTCATGGTGAGGATTGTGTGAGGGCGGATGGGATTTGCCAAAATTGCCCCGCACAATGGGCATCATTAAGGGAAGCGGGTGGCGGGTAACGGCCGTTTCCGCTCCCGACGTTCCCGATACAAAATATACACCCCGCTCAAAATCGTCAAAATCGCCCCTGCCCACATCGCCCCCGTTGGCACCTCATGCCAAATCACAAAACCCCACATCACGTTGTACAGTAAGGCCACATATTCAAAGGGCGCAGCTACCGAGGCCTGCGCCATGCTGTAGGCACGCGCCGTGAGGAACATGCCGCTGGCCCAAACCAAACCCAATCCCGACATAATCAACCAATCGGTAAAAGTGGGCATGGCCCAAGCGCGAAAAAGAAATGCGATGCTAGGATGGGCATTGGGCACTTCGCCTACCAGAGCCGCTAGTGGTGCCAAAATAAACGCAGCCACCAGATAAACCAGCGTGCTGTAATAGGCCATTGTGGCACTGCTATCGGTGGTTCGCAGGTAGCGTACCGTCATGACATTGAACGCATAAAAGAGGGTGGCGATCAGGACAAAAATGGAGCCAAAATTGAAGGTCGTGGAGCCGGGTCTCACAATCAGCAGAACGCCAGCAAAGCCGACAAGCAGAGCCAGCCAGCGGCGCGGCCCTACCTTTTCCCCCAGCACCACCACTGACAAAAAGGTGATAAACAGTGGGGCTGAGTTGCGAATGGCGGCCACATCGGCCAGGTGCAGCGCGGCCAGACCCATGAAATAGGTGGTGTAGGAGATAAAAAGGAAAAACCCACGCGCATATTCCAGCTTGGGCTGCTTTGTTTTGGGCAGCCCAAGCCCTCCTTCCATGCGAAAGAGGAGAAGGGTGCAGGGCAAGGCAATAAAGCTGCGGAAGATGACGATCTCCAGCACGGGATAGCCGCCGCCAATCCATTTGACGGCGATGTTTTGTAAGGAGAAGATGAGAAAGGCAACCAGAATGAAGCCGATGCCTTTGATGTTGTCGCTTGCTGTTGTCATGTTTTTAGCTTTTGCGTTTGCTGTTTGATAAGGGTTATCTTGGAATCTTTGAGGCCATAGAAGTACTGCCTCTTGCTGGGTTGTAACCACAATACGCTTCCTGCCCATAGATAAGGTTGCGTTTGATGCGCCAATTATCTATCTCAGACCGGGACAGGAAAGGTGTCATTGATGCCAATCTGACGGTCGTTGCTATCTTTCCAGACTTCAGCCAACAGGTAGAAGGGGAGCATGAAATAATGCGCTACGCGACACAAGCGATGGTTGAAGCGACTCTTGCCCAGCATGGCAGGTGTCAAACGAGGTTTGTGCAACCAGCGTCGAGCCAGAGCATAGTTCCTGCCGAAGTATAATGTGGCGGTTAAGGCCACTATCATGGCTTCGGCACTGGACATCAGGCAATCAGGATGGTCATGATGGTTGACGCTGGTCAGAAGGTCGTCCCAAAGGCCGTAAATTGTTAAGATTTCATCGTCCATGATAGTTTCCTTTTTACGGTTTGGGTTGCTATCATAACTGTAATGCGACTACCTGGACTATTCAAGACATCTACCTTTGATGGTGATAACTTGGGTTATCTATTTCTCACCCCGCCAAAAGTTATTGCATTATACAATCGGACGATGGACGACAGCCACCGACTGTCGTCCGTCATCCGTCGCCCACTCCCTACGCCGTTACCTTTCCATACTCATCCGGCACCCCTTGGGTACCAACGCCATCCATCCGGTCTAAAATGTCAAATACATCCTCGCCCCGGAAACGGGCGGTCTGGTTAGTGGGAGCCAGCGGTTCGTCATAGAAAAACTGCGGCAAATCGTCGTCGGCATCGGTAAAGCCGGCCGCAAGGTTGAATTCCCGCTCCAGCCGCAGCACCTCCCGCCCAATTTTGTGGAAAAAGGTTGGGTGTAGGTCAGTGCCCAAGGCATCGTTAATGGCATTCGCCAGAAAATCCACGTTGGGGTTCGTGACCGAACGGCCGAAAATGCACAGCCCCAGCGAATCCGTTGCCGCCGACATAATTTGCGCCTCCAGGCTGGCATCCATCAGCGGAGCCGCATCCTTATCGCGGGATTGGAAGCGCGGCACGTTGCCGGCCGTATGGTCAGCACCCTGAGCCGTGGTCATCATTGAAATGCCGGTCACTTCAATCACACGCGGGTCATAGGCACTAATTGCCTGCTTTTTGATGGTGGGAATGCGGTGGATGCCGTAATGCTCGCCCACACGGTGTGTGCCTTGGGCCCACAAACGGCCGTTTTCCGACCCCTTATGCAGCTCCTCAAACACCTGGTTCATAAACGCCACATCGCCAAATGGGGCTAGACCCGCATCCATCAAGACCGCAATCATCGCCCCCGTCTCAATCGTATCCACCCCCATCTCGTTACAGTGCTGGTTCATCACCGCCAAATCATCCGGGTTCGTCAACCCACAGTTCGTGCCAAGCAGTGCCAACGTCTCATACTCCACTGGCGAGGTCATCTCCTTGCCATCCGGTCCCGCATACACGTTGCTGCACTGAATCAGACAGCCCGGCATACAGGCGTGGGTTTGCTGCCCACCCCGCGAATTGTTTAGCTCGGCAATGTAGGTACCGCCCATTTTAAAAACGCCATCGCTGTCGTTGACCTGTGTGCCCAGCGTAAAATTATTGGTCGGGATTCCCCCCACATGGTTGGTGTAATCGGCCATCCCCATCGTGCCAATCGGCTGAAAAAAGCCAGTCACAGTCGCGTCATCTTGCAGCTTTTGGGCATAGGTTCGCACATCGGCCAAGGTTTTCTTGCGGTCAAATAGTTTAGGCATGGCGTGCAGGTCAATCACAATTGCCTTCACCTTTTTGTTGCCCATCACGGCTCCAACGCCACCCCGCGCTGCCAGCCGCGACGGCCGATTGTCATTGTCGCTAAAGGCAATACCAGCTAATAGCCCTTGGTATTCGCCTACTGGGCCACACAAGGCGATGCTAATTTTCTTGCCATATTTTTCATGCAGCATGGCAGCCGCTTCAAAGTTTTTCTTGCCCAAATAGGGTGCTGCATCATCAAAGGTAATCGTGCCGTCCTTGAGCATGTGGATAACGACCCACGCATCCGACTGCCCGTGCAGCGTAAAACCCGCCAGCTCAATACGCCCCATGGCGTAGCCAAAGGTGCCGCCACCGTTGGCTTCCTTGATGCCCCCTGTCAGCGGGCTTTTGCACCCCACGCTGGTGCGATTGGCATTGGAAAAGTTGGTGCCAGCAAATGGCCCAGCCGAGAAAATGAGCGGGTTGTCTGGTCCCAACGGGTCTACCGTTGCCGCGCCGCTTTCCACCAACGTTTTGGCAATGAGATGGCGGCCGGCTTTCACCAATTGTTCCCCTTCCCATTCCTCGGCCTGAATTGTCTGGTCATTCAAATTAATGTGTAAATATTTCCGCATATTGTTTCTCCTCTTGTTTTTATTGCAACGGCATTATCTGCCTTGAGTTTGTGGTCATTGTGTTCCACCCACTGCCTTATTTTTCCCAGCAAGCCCCTCATGGCAGTTAACAAGCGCATATGAACACCATACCTTTAAGTATACCATGCTCCCGGTTGGATGACGCACAGCTGAATAAAAACACCAATCCTCAATTTGTAGTGAACAAGGGTAGCCGTGGGTAAACGCAGTCCTTGGTTATTCTGCCTCGACAAAATTTCCTTGTATGAGTGGGTTTCGCGGGTGAACTCGCTATAATGAGCAGGGGAACGGGGCATATAAATCAGGAATTTAGGTATGGTGACTATATGAGGCGGTGTATTGGGTTGTTGGGATTGTTGGGTGTGTTGCTGCTAGGGTGTGGGTTTGGATTTGGCGCGGGGCAGGGGGAGATACCAACGGCCGTTTCTGCCGTCATTGCCCCGACTGAAACCGCCATACCACCCGCAAACAGGGGAGAAATTGCCACACCGGAGCCAGTTGTTCTGCCCACAGCACAGCCAACGGCCGTTCCTCTCCCCAGCCCCACCTACAGCCCCGATTTGGCCGACTGGACGGTGCTGGTCTATATGGCCGCCGACAACAGCCTGGAGCAGGCCGGGCTGCGCGATTTGAACGAGATGGAAACGGCCGTTTTGTCCAGCAAACTCAACGTCCTGGTGCAAATAGACCGTGCCGCCGGGATCGACGACGACTGGCACGATGCTCGCCGCTATCTGGTGCAGCCTGACGACGACAATAGCGTAATCAACTCACTGCTGCTAGCCGAACTGGGGGAGGTCAATATGGGTGATGCCCAAACGCTGACCGACTTTGTGCAGTGGGGGATTGCCAGCTACCCGGCCAACCAGTACGCCCTCATCGTTTGGGATCATGGGGCAGGGTGGAACGGGATCGCCTTTGACAACGATAATGGGATAGATGGAAGCGGCGACCATTTGAGTTTGGCGGAGCTGGAATATGGGCTGAGCATGGGGCTGCAAGGGGCAGGGGTGGACAAGCTGGACGTGGTGGCGTTTGATGCTTGCCTGATGGGGCAGCTAGATGTGTTTCAGGCGGTGCAGCCGCTGGCCGATTTTGCCGTGGGGTCGGAGGAGTTAACGCCGGGGCAAGGGTGGGATTATGGGGTGGTGCTGGGTCATTTGGCGGCGAATTCGGGGCAAAACGGCCGTTTATTTTCCCAGCAGCTTGTAGACGATTTCATCGCTGCCTACCCACAGGAGCCGTTTGTGACCATGAGTGCCGTGGATTTGGCGCAACTGCCCACCGTCAGCCATGCCGTGGAGCAGTTGGCGGCGCAGTTGGCCGCCGACAGCCGCTTTGCCGCCAGTGCCGTGGCCGATGCCCGCAGCGGCGCGGAAACATATGCGCGGGTTTATGCCGAGGAGGTGGAGCGGTATGGGGCAGTGGATTTGCACCATTTTGCCGCCATTTTGGCGCAGCGCAACGCCGATGAAGCGGCGGTTGTGGCAGCCAGCGGGGTGATGACGGCGGTGGAGCAGGCGGTGGTGGCGAGCGAGCGGGGCAGTGGGCTGCCGTATGGTCGGGGGGTGGCGGTTTATTTTCCGCG
>JAGQGA010000323.1 GCA_020432595.1 Anaerolineales bacterium
TAGGTCAAGCCGTCTTCAGAAACATCCCAGCTTTCAGCGATTTGGGGCACCACAGCACCAGAGAAGGGATCTAAGCCAGCCATAGCATAGAACATGCGTGCATAATTGATGCTAGATGCGTTATCACTGCCTAAAACAGGGTTCAGGGTGCTAATATCAGCAAATGCTGATTCAACAAGGTTGCCGCCCTGAGTAGCTGGCGCAGGGGTAGCGGTCACAACGACAGTTTCAGTAACGATCTCGCCTTCAACAACGCGGGTTACTTCGACGGACTCGGTAACGGTTTCAGTGACGGTTTCGGTTTCGGTGACAACGCGGGTAACTTCAACGGTTTGTGGGGAACAAGCCACAAGGACAAGTGCCAGCAAGGATAGACCTAAGCTGGTCAGTTTTAGCTTTTTGAACATCAATTCCTCCTCGAATTGGACAGATATTGGGGCGAAAACAGCCGTTTTCAAACCACCAACTATCCTTGATGTCGCTAGTAAACGACATACCGGAAACAAATTTACAAAGATTGTTATGGGGTTTCGCTAATGACGTTTTTTGTGCAAACACCTCCTTACTTGATCTGCCCAGCTCCCAGAAAGACAGATTTTAGGGGATACATACAATGCCCAACCATTGGGTAAACTGTTGGCAACCTTGACCATATTCACTCAGTTCAGGAGGGCTAATCTTGCCCTATTAAACTCTACCCCGTAAGGGTGGTCAAGACATTGACCAGATTCGACCATATTTCTGTTCATTGTCTTGGCAAGCCAACTCGTCTTCTATAGTGGCGAAGTATAAAGCAAAAAAAAGTCAGTGTCAATTAGGTGAAAAAACGGTGTCTTGTCGGTGGATAAGTGGCTGAGCCATCCAAAGATCATCCTCCCGGCAGCAAAAACAAGGATTAGAATCCTCGGCTACACCAACTGGCGCGATTGTGCCACGTATTCTTCGGGCTTGATGGAAAGTGCCTGGCTGGTGCTGTCGCTGCCCATGCTAATACCGTAGATGGTTTGTGCCGCCTGCACCGTGCCGCGATTATGGGTAATGATCACAATTTGCATTTGCAGCCCCAGTTCACGCAGCAAGTCACGAAAACGGTTAATGTTAGCTTCATCCAGTGCGGCATCTACTTCGTCCATCACGCAGAAGGGGGTGGGAGACACTTTGAGCAGCGAGAAAAGAAGGGCGGCAGCGGTGAGCGACCGTTCACCGCCGGAAAGCAAGGCCAGCCCTTGCTCACGCCGGTTGGGAAGCTGGGCAATGATTTCCACACCGCTAATCGTCAGGTCATCGGGGTCGGTTAGCTCCAGCCGCGCCGTGCCGCCACCAAAAAGCTGGGTGAAGGTGTTGCCAAAGATGGCGTTGACCTGCTCCACCGTGGCCCCAAACGCCTTGGAAGTCAATTCATCCAACTCCTGAATCACCTCGCGCAGTTGGGCATCGGTCTTGCTTAAATCTTCCACCTGCTGGGTGAGGAAATCATGCCGCTCTTGCGTTTCGGCATATTCCTGCGGTGCATCAGGATTAATGGCACCCATGCGCTGCATTTGGCCACGATAATTTTGAATGGTTTGCTCGATGTCGTCGGGCAACTCGGTTACCTGAGGCAGCGTTTCCACCACTTCGTGCATGGGGAGCGGGGTAGCTCCAGTTTGTTCCTCGTCGTAAGTGAGGGAAACGAGGCCAAGATCGGCCTTGATGCGGTCTTGCAGCCCCTCGATTTGGTTTTCTTGTTGGGTGAGGCGAATTTTGGTTTGGGTATAGCGGGTTTCCAAATCGTGGGTTTGTTTTTGCAGGGCAGCCACTTTGTCACGTAACCCTTGCAACTCCTGCCGATTTTCCGCCAGCCGCGTTTTGAGCGGCTCGATGGTCATGTCGAGTCGCTCTAGCTGCTCTTGCCAACGCTGCTGGGTGGTGCTTTCGTCGGTGAGGCTCATTTGGCTTTGCTGCTGGCGCAGAGAGGCTTCACGAGCTTGTACGCGGGCAAGCTGCCGTTCAACCTGATGGAGGGTGGTGCGTCGACTGTCTACCACGGCCTGCCGCCCGGCGAGAATGGTTTGGGCAGCGGCGATTTCCTGGCGCAGCGTTTGGCGCTGCTGCTGACCCTCGGCGATGGGGAGGGCGGCAAGTTGGGTGCGAGCCTCATAAACGGCCGTTTCCCCCCCAACCACCTCCTCCTCCAACCCCTCAATCTCCCGCGTCACCGCCGTCAGCCGTTCCTGTAGCCGCTGCGCGTCCCGCCGCCGGTGATCCTGCTGCCGATCCAAATACGTCTGCTGCTGCCGCGCATTATCCAGCCGCCGCTGCGCCTGCGCCTGCCGTTGTCCGGCCTCATTTGCCAGCCGCGCCAGCCGCTGCTCCTCGTTTTGCAACTCATCTACCCGGTTCTGCTTGTCCTGAACGGCCGTTTGTTGCCCAGAAACGGCCGTTTCCTCCCCCGCCAACCCCGCCCTCTTTTGCGCCAGCTCCGCCTGCGCCTGTCGCCACGCCTCCTCCCGCGCCAGCACTGAGCTGGCATCATCGGCCGCACTGGTTTGCACCAGCCCACCGGCGTGCGCCACAAAGCCATTGCGCGACACCGCCAGCGTGCCTGGCGGCAGCGACAGAGCCAATTCATACGCCGTGGTGGCCTCGTCCACCAACAAAATGGGGCGCAGCAGCAAATCGGCCACTGGCTGCATGGCCGCTTCCACCTGTATCAGATCGCTGGCCCAGCCAATGGCCCCGGCCGGGGTGGGAATGGTAGGAAACGGGGTGAGATGGTTGAGGGCAACGGCCGTTAATGCCTGCCCCCGGTTTTGCTGCAAAAGCTGCTCCAGTTGCTGCCGCTCGGCCACAATCAGCGTTCCCAGCCGCGCCGCCAGCGCCGCTTCCACCGCTTTTTTGTGGCGGTCGGGAATGGTGATAAAGCTGGCAAGCTGGCCGCGCAGCCCGGCGCTGGCTTTCACCTCTTTGTGGCGCATCTGATCGAGCAAATCTACCCGCGCTTCCAGCTTAGCAAGCTCGCTTTGCCGCTGGTTTAGCTGCTGCTCCTGCTGCCGAGCGTCGCGGCGAAGCTGTTTTAATTCGTTGATGAGCGTTTGGCGTTCGTTTTGGGCGGCCTGGCGCTGGTCGTTTAGCTCCTTGGCTTTGGCGCGGGCGGTGTCGAAAACGGCCGTTTGCCGCTCAATCTCCTCCGCTAAATCCTCCAACTCGGCCGCCACCGCTTCCTCATCACTGCTGCTGGCCTCGCGCAGCCGTTCCCGCAGTTGGCTTTGCTGCCCCTGCGCCTGCGCCAGCCGCGTTTGCGCCTGCCGCAAGTTGGTCTCATTTTGCGTCACGGCCTGCTGCCAGCGGCTAATGGTGGCTTGGGTGGTTTCAAAGGTGGCGTTAAACTGCTGTAGCTCTCCCTGCACGCGGTGCAAATTGCTTTGGGCAGCTTCCAAATCACTGGTGGCGGCACTTAGATCAATCTGTGCGACGGCGCGTTGTTCTTCCAATAACGGCCGTTCTTGCGCCGCCTCCACCAACTGCCGTTCCAGCGATTGCCGCCGCTCCTCCATAATCGCCATGTCCCGCCGCGCCTTTTCTAACTGCGTCCGCACCTCATCCCGCCGCGACTGGTTTTCGGCAAGCTGCTGGTCGGCGCGGTCAATTTGCTGGCGGATACTGTTCTGGTTTTCCTGCTGCACCAGCAGCGTGCGACGGCCGTTTTCCCACGTAATTTCCGCCTCCCGCGCCTCTTTCCGCGCCGCCCGCAAAGCTGCTTTCGCCTTTTCCCAGCGATAGCCGTACCAAATCCGCAGCAGATGGCGCAAATCCACCGCCACCTGCTCATAATTTTGCGCCCGCGTCGCCTGCCGCTTTAGCGAGGCCAGTCGAGGGCGGATTTCGTTGAGGATGTCGTGAACGCGCTCCAGATTGCGCTGTGTTTCCTGCAAGCGGCGCAACGTTTCGGCACGGCGGGCTTTGTAATGGTTAATCCCCGCTGCCTCTTCAAACAGCGCCCGCCGCTCTTCGGAGCGCAGCGACAGGGCTTGGTCAATCAACCCCTGGCCGACGATGGTATAGGTGCGTTCGGACAGCCCACTGGTTGCCAGCAGGTCGGCCACGTCCTTCAGCCGCACCCGCTGCCCGTTGATCAAATATTCGTTTTCGCCAGAACGGTAGGCGCGGCGGCTGATTTCGACTTCGGTGTAGTCAATCGGCAGCCAGCCGTCGCTGTTGTCAAAGGTCAGCGTGGCTTGCGCCATGCCCGCCCGCGAGCGGCTTTGGCTGCCGGAAAAGATCATGTCGGTGGTGCGCTTGCCGCGCAGGGTGCTGTAGCTTTGTTCCCCCAGCACCCAGCGCAGCGCGTCGGCAATGTTGCTTTTGCCAGAACCGTTGGGGCCAACAACGGCCGTTATTCCCTCATCAAACAGAAAATCCGTCTTGCTGGCAAATGTTTTATACCCTTGGAGCGTAAGCCGCTTGAGTTTCATAAGATTCCTACCAATTTAAAGTGACGCTACATCCGCTTGAACTGTCCAATAAACAGACGTCCAAAACGGCGGGCAGTATAGTAGGAAGTAGGGTTGTAGGCAAATCCAGGCAAAAAGCCACGCATGGCGACCACAGACCGGCAAGGCTTTGCATCAAGACTGGTGGCGAATTAGTACCGCTTCGTGAAAAATGGAAGCAGATTCGATATAATGATGAGCGTGACCGACCGCCAAGAGTTAGTTCAGGCCATTTCGGCCCTTGAGACCCAACGTCATCTGTTAGGCAATGAGGTGGTTGATACCGCCATCATTGCCCTCCGTGATCAGCTTGCGGTTTTGCAAGCCCCCCTCGTCACCGAACTCCACAAACCCATTTTGGTGCTGGTGGCCGATCTTTCCGGCTTCACCGCCATGTCTGAAACCATGGACGTGGAGGAAGTGGGCGAGACGATGAATCGGCTGTGGCAGCGGCTGGATGGGGTGGTGGAAGCGTGGGGCGGCACGGTGGATAAACACGCCGGGGACAGCCTGATTGCCCTGTTTGGGCTGCCGCAAGAGCGTCATGACGACGCGGAACGGGCGGTGCAGGCGGCACTGGCGATGCAGGTGGAGATGGATTTGTTTAACCGGGGTGTGAGCGTGCCGGCCGAACGGGCTGAACTGCGCTGGGGACGACCACGGCCACAACTGCGAATGCGAATTGGCATTCACGCCGGCCCGGTCTACTTTGGGCAGGTGGGCAACACGCAAAAATATACGGCCGTTGGCGATACGCTCAACGTGGCAACACAGCTTGAGGAGCAGGCACCGCTGGGCAAGGTATTGGTATCGGAACAGGTTTACCGGCAGGTGCATGGACTGTTTGAGGCTGAACTGCTGGAAGGTGGAGAAGCACGCAGCGAGGCGTTATCCAATCCACGTGCCTACATCATTCAGGGCACCAAACCACGTGGCTTCCGCGAACCCGACAACGCCATTCGCGCCTTGGACACGCGGCTGGTGGGGCGCACCTCGGAGTTAGGACAGTTGGAATACGCCCTGCAAACCGCCATTGACAGTGCCACCGCCCAGGTTGTCACCATTGTGGGCGAGCGCGGCGTGGGCAAATCACGGCTGCTGCGGGAATTTGAGCAGCGGCTACAGCTTCTGCCGGTACGGGTGCGGCTGTTTCGTGGGCAGGGGCAGCCTGAAATGGGGCAATCGGCCTATTCGCTGGTGCGCGATTTGTTTACTTCCCACTTTGCCATTCACCCCCGCCACAGTGCCGAAGTAGCCCGCGAAAAATTTGTTCAGGGGGTACTGTCGGTGCTGGCTGAAGCCCAGGCCGAAGTCAAACCCGACCCGATGGGGTACCGCACCACGCCGCTGGAACAAGCGTATCTGCTTGGGCAGTTGATCGGCTTTGATTTTCAGGACAGCCTCTATTCGCAGGGCATCAACTATGATTCACAGCGGATTCGGGAACACGCCTTTGACGACGTGGCGCGGTTTTTCCGAGGTGTAACGGAGCAGGCTCCGGCGGCGGTGCTAATCTTGGAAGATTTGCACTGGGCCGATGAGGGGTCGTTTGAGCTGCTGGAATATTTGGTGAAGACGTGTTGGGATATTCCGCTGCTGGTGGTTTGTTTGGCGCGGCCGCAGCTTTATGAAAAACGGCCGTCTTGGCAAACCCTCGACTCCCTGGATCCCATGACCTATGTCCACCTGCCCCTGCCGCCGCTTTCCGCCATTGACAGCCGTCATTTGGTTACTGAACTGCTGGCGAAAGTCCCCAAAGTTCCGCTGCGGCTGGTTGATTTGGTGGTGTCGTGGGCCAACGGCAACCCGTACCAAATTGAGGCGTTTTTGCTGCTCCTGCTGGAAAAGCAGATCATTGCCACCAAGGGGGAAGAGTGGCAGGTAAAAATGGGCAAGCTGGCGGAGATGCGAATCCCATCTACGCTGGGCGATTTGCACCGCGAACGGTTGGAAAGCCTGCCCGCGCAGGAGGCG
>JAGQGA010000324.1 GCA_020432595.1 Anaerolineales bacterium
TTCCGCCGCCTGCTCAAAGAAAAGATGGACTTGTTGGGGATTGACCACAAATTTGCCGGCCGCTACCTGAACGAAGGGTTCTCTGGTGGCGAAAAGAAACGGGCTGAGATTTTGCAAATGGCAACGCTGGAACCCAAGATCGCCATTATGGATGAAACTGACTCTGGGCTGGACATTGACGCGCTACGGGTGGTTTCCGAAGGGGCCAACCGACTCAAGGAATCCTACGGGATGGGGATGCTGGTCATTACCCACTACCACCGTATTCTCAACTACATCAAACCAGATTATGTCCACATTATGCTAGATGGCCGTATTGTGGAAAGCGGTGGCCCTGAGCTGGCACTGGTCATGGAAGAACGTGGCTATGACTGGATTCGTGAAAAGCATGGCGTTGCCGAGGAGGCATAAAAATGGCTGAATTGATTGAGCGTGAATTAACCGAAGAAGAAATTATTGCCGATGTTAATGCCGACTACGCCGAAAAGTATGGCTTTGCCGACAAGGAAGATTATGTCTTCAAAGCCGAAAAAGGGCTGAATGAAGAGATGATCCGCATGATGTCGCGGATGAAAAACGAGCCAGAATGGATGCTGGATATTCGCCTCAAGGCCTATCAACATTTTCTCAGCCGCCCCATGCCCAACTGGGGGTCAGACTTATCGGGCATTAATTTTGACGACATTTATTACTACATTAAGCCGGCCGACCGGCAGGGCGATGATTGGGAAGATATTCCCAGCTACATTAAAGATACTTTTAATAAGCTTGGCATTCCTGAAGCTGAACAAAAGTTCCTCTCTGGCGTAGCGGCTCAATATGAGTCAGAAGTGGTTTACCACAACATCAAGAAGGAACTTGAGGAGAAAGGCGTTGTCTTCCTGGGGATGGACGATGGGCTGGCGCAATATCCCGAACTGGTGAAGGAATATTTTGGCACGATCATCCCGTATAATGACAACAAGTTTGCGGCGCTAAATACGGCCGTTTGGTCAGGCGGCAGCTTTATCTATGTTCCCCCAGGGGTTCACATTGACATGCCGCTGCAAGCCTATTTCCGCATCAACGCCAAAAACGTGGGACAGTTTGAGCGTACACTCATTATTGTGGATGAAGGGGCGTATGTGCACTATGTTGAAGGCTGCACGGCACCCATCTACTCCTCCGACTCACTCCATTCGGCTGTGGTTGAAATCATCGTCCGCAAAGGTGGCCGCTGCCGCTATACCACCATCCAAAACTGGTCTAACAATGTCTATAACTTGGTAACCAAACGCGCCGTAGCTGAGGAAAAGGCAACGATGGAATGGGTGGATGGGAACTTGGGGAGCAAGGTCACTATGAAATATCCGGCCGTTTATATGACGGGCGAAGGGGCGCACGGCGAAATTTTGTCTATTGCTTTTGCGGGCAAGGGGCAGCATCAGGACGCTGGCGGCAAGGTTGTTCATGTGGCACCTAACACCAGCAGCCGCATCATCTCCAAGTCCATCAGCAAAGATGGTGGCCGCTCTTCTTATCGTGGGCTACTAAAGGTGCAGGATGGGGCTTATAACGTCAAATCGAACGTGGTGTGCGACGCGCTGCTGCTGGATGAGCGCAGCCGCTCCGACACTTACCCCTATATTGAAATTGACGAGCAGGATGTGACCATTGGGCATGAAGCATCGGTGAGCAAGGTGGGAGAGGAACAATTATTCTACCTGATGAGCCGAGGCATTGACGAAGAAATGGCAAACACCATGATCGTCAACGGATTTATCGAACCGCTGGTGAAAGAGCTGCCGATGGAGTATGCGATTGAGATGAACCGCCTGATCCAACTGCAAATGGAAGGATCAATTGGATAGTAATCAGTAAACAGTAAACAGTAATCAGTCGAAAACTGATTACCGATTACCGATTACCGATTACCGATTACCAACATGAGTGGATTTACAAAAGAAGCAGTACAACAATTATCCGCCTATTTGCAGGAACCGGCGTGGATGCTGGAATTTCGGCTGAAGGCGTTTGACGTGTATGAAAGTTTGCCCATGCCCACAACACAGGATGAGGCGTGGCGGCGGACAAATCTGCGTCGCTTTAAGATGGATGCCGTTAGCCCATCCATTAACGGGGATGCGGCTACGAGCGCGACGCTGCCGCCTTCGCTGACGGAGCAGTTTGCGGCCGAAGCGGCGGGCGGACAACTGATTCAGGTGGACGGCGTGACCACGTCGTATGCGTTGAGCGATGAGTTGAAGGCGCAGGGGGTGATCTTCTGTGACATGTCAACGGCCGTTTCCAACCACCCCGACCTCGTGCAAAAATATTTCATGACCCAGGGCGTAAAAGTGGACGAAGGCAAGTTTGCCGCCATGCACGGCGCATTCTGGCGCGGCGGCACCTTCCTCTACGTGCCCAAGAATGTCAAGGCAGCAGCTCCCGTACACAGCGTATTGTGGTCAGTAAACGGCCGTACTTTCACCCACACCCTCGTGGTACTAGAAGAAGGAGCCGAGGCTGACTTTCTCGACTTCTACGCCTCCGACGAAGGGGAAAACCAAGCCCTGCACAACGGTGTCATTGAGCTATTGGTGGGCGACAACGCCAGCCTCATCTACTCTGGTTTGCAGGATTTTGGCACCAACGTCTGGCAGTTCAACCACGAACGCGGGCGCGTGGGGCGTGATGGCAAGCTGGATTGGGTGACAAGCTGGATGGGTACACGCCTTTCCAAAGCGTTCCAAACGTTGGAACTGGACAAACCGGGCAGTTGGGGGCGGATGTCGGGGGTGTTTTTCACAAACGGCCGTCAACATCTTGACCTCGACACCCAGCAAAACCACAACGCTGGCGATACTGTAAGCGACCTGCTCTATAAAGGGGCACTGAAAGAAAACTCCCGCATCGTTTGGCAGGGGATGATCAAGGCGCAAAAAGATTCGCAAAAGATTGATGGCTTCCAGGCCAACCGCAATCTGATGCTGGACAAAACCGCCCGCGCCGACTCCATCCCCGGACTGGAGATTGAGGCCGACGACGTGGCCTGCACCCACGCCTCTACTATCGGCAAGATGGATCAGGAAGAGGTGTTCTATCTGATGGCACGCGGCATTCCGCGCAACCGCGCCGAGCAAATGGTTGTAGAGGGGTTCTTTGATCCGCTGCTGCGCCGCATCCCTGTGGAAGGGGTGCGCGACCGCATTTTCTCCCGTATTTTGGAGAAAATGGGTTAGCAAGCAGCCAGAAAAGAAATGGCAACGCGGATAACGCGGATCAAAGCGGATTTTCGCGGACAAGAAAGATAAATCCGTAACGGTGGCTTCTACTCTCGCCTTTGTTCATCATGTGGTGGGAGTGGTGCCACCGTTTTATGATCGTAGCCCAAGAAATTTGGTAAAATTGGGGTACCTGTATTTGTTACACAGAGCTTCTTAGAGAAGACACAGAGGTTCACAGAGAAATTTAGGCGACATGTTTGAGTTCTTGGTTGCTTTGCAGTGCACACAATTGTTGACCATAACAGTATCAAATCAGGAAAATCAGGTTGATCTGCGTCCTATTGAAAACAAAAGCGGGAATGCCCGAAAAGGAACAAAATAATGAGCGACAAAGGATATATTCACCCAGATGTGTTGGTTAGCACAGAGTGGGTGGCGGCTAATTTGCATGACACCGACAAGGTGCGGCTGGTTGAATCGAATGAGGATGTGCTGTTGTACCGGACAGGCCACGTGCCGAATGCAGCGCATATTGACTGGGTGGCGGATTTAAACGATGCGATTCGCCGCGACTATTTGGATGAGGCGGGTTTTGCCGCCTTGATGGCAAAACATGGCATTGCCAAGGACACGACGGTTGTTTTTTACGGCGACAAAAATAATTGGTGGGCGTGTTATGCGTTTTGGGTGTTCAAATTGTTTGACCACGGCGACTGCCGGGTGATGGATGGCGGGCGCAAGAAGTGGATTGACGAGGGACGGGAGTTGACGAAGGAAGTGCCGTCATTCCCCACCACGACGTATGCCGTACCGAACCGGACGGATTACAAGATTCGGGCGTTTCGGGATCAGGTGTTGGAGCATGTGCGGGCAGAACGGCCGTTAGTTGACGTTCGCAGCCCTCAGGAATTCAGCGGCGAATTGCTCCACATGCCCGGTTCCCCACAGGAAGGGGCGTTGCGCGGCGGCCACATCAAGGGAGCCAAAAGCGTACCCTGGAGCCGCGCCGTCGCCGAAGATGGCACCTTCAAAACCGCCGACGACCTGCGCGGCATTTATGAAGCCGAACAAGGGCTTTCCCCCAGCGACAGCGTCGTTGCCTACTGCCGCATCGGCGAACGCAGCTCCCACACCTGGTTTGTCCTCACCTACCTGCTCGGCTACCCCAACGTCCGCAACTACGATGGCTCGTGGACGGAATGGGGCAATTTGGTGGGTGTGCCGATTGAGAATCCGTCTAAGAGTCGGTAATCGGTAATCAGTAATCAGTAGCTAAACTGATTACTGATTACTGGTTACTGGTTACTGGTTACTAACCCATGTTAGATGTAGCCAAAATCCGCGCCGATTTTCCCATTTTGGCCGATGAAGCGTATCCCGGCGTGCCATTGGTTTATTTAGATAGTGCTGCTTCATCGCAAAAGCCGCTGGCGGTCATTGAGGCGATGAACCAGTATTATCGCCACAGCAACGCCAACGTCCATCGCGGCATTCATCGGCTGAGCGAAGAGGCGACCAATGCCTATGAGGGAGCGCGGGAGCGGATTGCCCGCTTTATCAACGCCCCCGATTCGGCCGAGGTGATTTATGTCCGCAACGCTACCGAGGCGTTTAATCTAGTAGCCGCCACCTGGGGACGTGCCAACATTGGCCCCGGCGACGAGATTTTGCTGACGGAGATGGAGCACCACGCCAACATCGTGCCGTGGCAAATGGTGGCGCAGGAAAAGGGAGCCACGGTGCGCTATGTGCCGTTTGCGGTGGATGGCACGCTTGATTTAACCGCCCTGCCCCACCTGCTGACGGAGCGGACGAAGATTTTTTCATTTACGGCCGTTTCCAACGTCTTTGGCACCATCAACCCCGTCACCGAACTGGTGGCGGCGGCCAAAGCGGTGGGCGCGGTGACAATGGTGGACGCAGCGCAAAGCGTGCCGCATATGGCGGTAGACGTGCAGGCGTTGGGGTGCGACTTTTTGGCTTTTTCCGGCCACAAAATGTGTGGCCCCACCGGAATTGGCATTTTGTATGGCAAACGCCATTTGCTGGAAGCGATGCCCCCCTACATGGGCGGCGGCGACATGATCCGGCGGGTAACGCTGGAGGGGTCAACGTGGAACGAGTTACCGTGGAAGTTTGAGGCGGGTACGCCGAGTATTGCCGAGGGGGTGGGGTTAGGAACGGCCGTTGATTACCTCACCACTGTAGGCATGGACAACATCCACGCCCACGAACACCTGCTCACCAGCTACGCCCTCGAAGCCTTAAGCGATGTCAAAGGGCTAACGCTGATTGGCCCACCCGCCGCCCAAAAAGGGGGTGTTGCCACCTTCACTCTGCAAGGGGTGCACCCCCACGACATTGCCGAACTGCTGGACAAGGACGGCATTGCTATTCGCGCCGGGCATCATTGCGCCATGCCGCTGCACCACAAGCTCCGCGTACCTGCCACCGCCCGCGCCAGCTTCTACCTCTACAACACTACCCAAGAGATTGACCAATTGGTGCAAAGCCTGGAGAAAGTGCGGAAGGTTTTCCGGCTTGCATAAGGACAAAAATAGGACGCAGATTGACCTGATGCCCCTGATTTATCACGATAGAGGTGTCATGAGCATTAGCATGGATTCCCGCTTTCGCGGGAATGACACTCCTTTCAGGCGAATCTGCGTCCCATTTTCGCAAGAAGTAAAATGGACGATTCCTATTACCGCGAGCAAATTATTGATTTATACGAACATCCGTTAAACCACGGTACATTGGCCGAGGCTGATTTCTCTTATGAAGAGGACAACCCACTCTGTGGCGACCTTATTCGCATTGATGTGCGGCTGGGCAACGACAACCGGGTAGCAGAAGTGGCGTGGAGTGGCGAAGGATGCGCCATTAGCCAGGCGGCGGCATCGCTGCTGACGGAAGAGATTAAGGGGAAAACGCTGGCCGAGATTCGCAATTTCCCCAAGGAAACCCTGCTGGAATTGGTGGGCATTCCCCTGAGCATGGCGCGGGTAAAATGTGCGCTGTTGTCGCTGAAGGTGCTGAAGGCTGGGGCGTATGGGCTGCCCGACGCGGATGAGATGCGGAGTGAGCATGAGTAAGTTTGTGAAGGTAGCCAATGTGGCTGATATTCTGCCGGGCGAACGGCTGTGGGTAGATTTTGACGAGGAGACGGTCATTGTGTTTAATGTGGGCGGTGCGTTTTATTGCATTGCTGACCTGTGTACGCATGATGAT
>JAGQGA010000325.1 GCA_020432595.1 Anaerolineales bacterium
GGGCTTGGTGGCGGCTTCTTTGCCCTGTTTGTGCCGTCGCCCAAGCCTATGGAGGAAATGCCGGGGGAACAGCTTGATGGAGGTGGGTACAAATATCCCAAGCCAAAACCGCTGTCGCTGGAATATGCGCTGCACACCACCATTTCGATGATGGCGGTGATGCTGAAGGTGGAAAAAGAGGCGCAGGGGCAGGCGAAAATTGTGAAAACGGTGGCCGAGTTAGAGGAATGTCTGGCAAACGGCACACTGGCGATGATTTTGCATTTTGAGGGGGCGGACACGATTGACACCGATTTGCACGCGCTGCACACGTTTTATGCCGCCGGGCTGCGTTCGCTGGGGCTGGTGTGGAGCCGTGACAATGCGTTTGGCACGGGGGTTCCGTTTAACTTCCCCGATTCGCCCGACATTGGGCCGGGGTTGACGGAGGCGGGCAAGCGGCTGGTGCAGGCGTGTAATGAGCTGGGGATTATGGTGGATTTGTCACATTTGAATGAGAAAGGTTTTTGGGATGTGGCGGCGTTGAGCAATGCCCCCCTAGTAGCAACCCATTCCAATGCCCATGCGCTGGCCGCTTCGCCGCGCAACCTGACGGATGAGCAGCTTAAGGCGGTGGCACAGTCGAATGGGCTGGTGGGGATTAATTACCACAAGGGATTTTTGCGCGAAGACGGCCGTTCGGACAAAAAGACCTCGCTGAAGCAAATTGTGCGTCATGTCAACTATATCGCCGACTTGGTGGGCGTGGATCATGTGGCACTGGGGTCAGATTTTGACGGGGCAAAAATGCCTGAGAATTTGCGCGATGCGGCGGGGCTGCCCAAGCTGCTGAAGGCACTGCGTAAGAGCGGGCATGATGATGAGTCGTTGAAGAAGATCACGCACCAGAATTGGGTGCGGGTCTTGGGTGAGACGTGGAAATAAACGGCCGTTATCCTAGCCTGAGCAAGCCAGAACCAAAAACGTTACACAGAGTTTCTCAGAGAAAACACAGAGAGGCACAGAGAAGAAATGAGTTGTTTTTCTTGCTTTCTCTGTGAAACTCCTCTTGTCTCTGTGTAACTCCGTGTCATTTCTTGTTTTGCGTACAAGAATTTCATCGTTAAGGTACTTATATTCCTTTTAAGTTAAGCTCATCTTGAGTTAAGGTAGGCAGGGTATTCTTCTGAACGTATCGAGACTTTCTCCTCATCCTCCTTTATGTGTGTGGGACTGCGCTGTGGTGGGCGCAGTCCCCTTTTTTTGCCAGTTCGTAAACTTTATAAATATGTAGTTGACAAAGACCCCAAAAAATGCTCTAATTGTCACCATAATTACACTTATTTTTCCAAAAATACGTGTTTTGCAGGAGGTGATGTAAGCATTTTTTCAATTGGTAGCCATATGTTGTTGGGTGATGGGAGAAGCATGGCGAGAAAAACGGCCGTTTTTCCCATCCCTCCCCAAAAAAATTGACAAACAAGGAGATGAAGATGTCTTTTCAACGTTCGATCCGATTATGGCCCCTAACGCTGCTGCTGTTTTTGCTGGCGTGCCAACCCCAAACCATTGTGGAAACAGTCGAAGTTACCCGTATGGTGGAAAACACCGTCGTGGAGACGCGGGTCATTGAAGTTGCAGGTGAAGAAGTCGCCGTGGAAGTAACGCGGGTGGTGGAACCAACGGCCGTTCCTGTTCCCCAAGGCGGCCACGTCATCTATTCTAACTTTGCCGATGCCAACACCTTCAACCCCGTGCTGGGCAACGACCAAGCCTCCAGCGATGTCTACAGCCTCATGTTTCTCGGCCTCACCCAGCTCGACCCCTTCTCCGGCAGCATTGTTGGCGATTTGGCCGAAAGCTGGGACATTTCCGAAGATGGCCTCACCTACACCTTCCATCTGCGCCCAGATGCCGTCTGGTCCGATGGCACCCCCGTCACCGCCCAAGACGTGGTATTTACCTTTGATGCCATCAACAACGATGCCGTCGCCTCTCCCCGGCGAGGCGACTTTGCCTCGGTAGCAAGCTGGGCTGTGGTGGATGATCAGACGGTGGAAGTAACGATGTCGGCACTGGACTGCACCATTCTTGCCAACATTGGCACCGGCATTATCCCCGCCCACGTTTATGGCAGCGACCCCGAAGCCATTCCCGAAAACCCGGAAAACACCGCCCCCACCGTCGTCTCTGGCCCCTTCCAGTTCCAGGAATGGGTCGCCGACGACCACGTGACGCTGGCCGCCAACCCCACCTATTTCCGGGGTGCGCCCAATGTTGCCACCTGGACAATGAAGGTTTACGCCGACCAGTCGGCTGAACTGGCCGGGCTGCTGGCTGGCGAAGCCACCTATACCTCACCCGTCGGCCCCGCCTTTGTTTCCGTCATCGAAGGCCAAATCGCTTCCGGTGCCCCCATGTCCATGCGGAAATATTTTGACAACGGTTTCACCTTCCTCGGCTACAACCTGGCTAACCCGGAAAACCCGCAGAACGGCTGGGATGATTTGGATGGTGACGGCAAATACACCGAAGGCGAGCCGCCGCTGCCGCAAGACCCACATCCCATTTTGGGCGACTTGGCCGTGCGGCAAGCCATTGCTAACTCCATTGACTACCAGGGCATTATCAACCAAGTGGCCTTTGGGCAAGGTGGTCCCATCGTTGCCAACGTCTGGCCGTCCATTGAATGGGCCTACAACACTGAGTTGGAACCGTATACCCAGGATTTGGACAAAGCCCGGCAAATCCTTGATGATGCCGGTTGGGTAGACAGCGACGGCGATGGCGTGCGGGAAAAAGATGGCAAGCGACTGAGCCTGAGCCTGATGACCAACGCTGGCAACGAAAAGCGGGAAAACATTGGCGTGTTGCTGAAGGATGTGCTGGCGCAGGTTGGTATTGAAATTCAGCTTGACTTCCTGGAGTTCGGCACGGTGGTACAGCGGCTGGTTGGCCAGACCTATGACATGATTGTCATCGGCTTTGGCGGCGGCGCTCCCGACCCCGATGACACCAACTTGTTCTCATACATCAACGACGAACCGGGGGCAGGCTTTAACTTTGCTTCCTATTATAGTCCGGTGGTGGAGGAGAATTTGGCAAAAGGAAAGGCGATCCCCGGCTGTGCCGAAGCGGAACGCGCCCCATACTACCATTCCAACCAGGTGGAAATTTACAACGATCTGCCCGCATCGTTCCTGCACGTTGACCTGGAAAACACCGTTTGGTGGAACAACCTGGAAGGGATTGACCCAAACGTGTGGAGCCGTGAGTATAACGTTCAGGAGTGGTATTTTACGAATTAGTAATCGGTAATCGGTAATCAGTAGTCGGTTGTCTATCTGACTGATAACTGGTTACTGATTACCGATTACTCAGAAAAATTAACATGACGACATACCTTTTCCGGCGGCTGTTGCAGGCGATTCCCACGATTTTTGGGGTAACGCTGATTTCGTTTTTGATTATGCAGGCGGCTCCGGGTGACCCGGTGCAGATTATGACGTTTAGCCCGACGTTTACGGCGGCGGATCGGGTGCGGCTGGCGCATGAACTATGTTTAGATCGGTCGCTGCCGGAGCAGTATTTGGTGTGGCTGGTGGGGGATTTGCGCGGGGAGTGCCAAATGCGGGGGATTTTTCGCGGCGATTTTGGGGAGTCGTTTTCTGAACGCCGGCCGGTTCTGGATCTGTTTATGGAGCGTGTGCCGGCGACGTTGGAATTGACGGCCGTTGCGCTCATCCTCGGCGGCACCATCGGGCTGTTTGTGGGGGTATTATCGGCCGTTAAACGCGCCACCCTTTTTGACAACATCGCCCGCCTTTTCTCCGTCCTCTTTGATGCGTTACCTCAATTCTGGTTTGGCCTGCTGCTCATCATGTTCTTCAGCGTACAGTTGGGCTGGCTGCCCGTAGGCGGCCGTCTGCCGCTCAACAAACCCGACATCACCCTGCTTGACCGCGTCCGCTATCTTGCAATGCCCTCTTTTGTCCTTGCCATTAGCTGGATTGCCCTCATGTCCCGCTTTATGCGGGCGGAAACGCTGGAAGTTATTCGGCAAGATTATGTCCGCACCGCCTGGGCCAAAGGGCTTAAGCCATCCAAGGTGTATTTCAAACATGCGGCTCGTAACGCCCTGGTTCCTATCGTCACCATTCTTGGCCCCGCTATTACCTCGCTCATTACCGGTGCCGTTGTCATCGAGCGCATTTTTTCTTGGCCGGGTATGGGGCGGCTAACGGTAGATGCGGTCTCGTCCCGCGACTATCCCATCGTCATGGGGAGCGTCATCTTTGGGGCGTTGGTGGTCATTTTGGGCAACCTGCTTTCCGACTTTTTGCTCGTGGCGGTTGATCCCCGGATTCGACTGCAATAAGGCGGGGATCAGTAAACGGTAAACGGTAATCAGTTGAACAACCGATCACTGACTACTGATGACTGTTTACCGATTCCAAAGGAGACAAGCATGAGCGTACAAAACTTACCCATTATGAGCCGACAAGAGGCACTGCTGAAGCTGGCGGAGGAGGGGCGGCTGGAGGCATTGCGCGAGGGTGCGCCGCTTTCTTTTTGGCAAATGGCGCTGCGACGGCTGCGGCGGGATCGGCTAACAATGGCGGCGCTGCTGGTGCTGCTGCTTATCACGCTACTTTCAATAGGTGCCCGGTTTATCAGCAGCCAGCTTCTGGGTGTTGACCCTGATCTAACGCAAATTACAGCCACCTTTAAGCCACCATCGGCAGAACATTGGCTGGGAACGGATGCGCTAGGGCGGGATCAACTGTCACGCCTGCTGTTTGGCGGGCGAATTTCGCTGGCGATTGGCTTTTTTGGCACCATTTTTACGGCCGTTTTTGGCATCACCATTGGCATCAGCGCAGCGTATTTCGGCCGGCGAGTAGACGACTTTATCATGTGGGTCATCAACACCCTCGACTCCATCCCCCAGCTCTTTTTGCTGCTTATCGTCGGTGCCCTGTTTGAACTATCGCCTGCGGCACTGACGCTGCTGTTTGCCCTGCTGGGGTGGCCGTTTATCAGCCGCTTGGTTCGCAGCAGCGTCTTTTCGCTCAAGGAGCGGGAATACATTGCCGCCGCAGAGGCACTGGGGATGTCAGATGTGGCAATTATGTGGCGCCACATTGTGCCCAACGTCATCCCCCTGGTGATTGTGGCGACGGCGCGGCAGGTGGGCAACCTCATTTTGGCTGAATCAGCCTTGAGCTTTTTGGGGTTTGGCGTACAGCCCCCCACCTCCACCTGGGGAACCATGCTTACCAAGGCGCAGCAATTTATTCTGGTGCCAGATGCGCGGCATTTGGTGGTGGTTCCAGGGGTCATGATTGCTTTGACAGTCTTGTGCCTGTTTATCATTGGAGATGGGCTGCGGGATGCAATGGATCCACGTTTGAATTAAGATACGATACAGATACGATACTGCCCTATGCTTCACCTATCAGACGACACCCGCCGTGGTGCAAAGGAAGGTGAACATGATTTCGGCAACTGTACGACGTTTGAATACTGGCCTGGCGCTTCTTTATGGGTTACTAGGCCTTGTTTTGTTTTTGACCCCGGCCTGGTCAGCGGCCAACTTTTCCTGGAAGATTTCGCCATTTGTGGCGATGACGATGGGGGGGTGGTGCCTGGGCAATGGGTATTTTGCCTGGGAAACGGTGCGACTGGGGCGATGGACGGCCGTTTATTTGCTCCAGCTCTACCTCGGTGTGTTTGGGGTGCTGGAAACGGCCGTTCTCATTCTCTTCCGCGACAAACTCATCCTCAACGTTCCCCTCGCCCTGCCCTATATTTTGGCACTGGTGTTGACGGTAATAACGGCCGTTTTCGCCCTTCTCGACTGGCAAAAGCAGCACCCCAGCAGTAAAAACCACAGCTTCCCTAACTGGGTGCGCGTCATCGTTGTCGGCTTTGTCGGCTTCGTTGGCCTCATCGCCTTCCTCGTTCTCCGCGCCCAGTCCGGCGGTCTTGCTACCGAAGGCGGTGCCTTCCCCGAACCCCTCACCCTCTTCACCCTCCGCGCCTTCGGTTCTTTCTACACTGCCCTCACCATCGGCGCCATTCCCGCCATCTGGGATCGCCACATCAGCGGCTGGATGGCCTACACCCGCGCCGGTCTGGCTCTCATTCTCACCATCCTGTTAGCTTGCCTACTTAACATCGGCAAATTTGATTTTGCCAACCACCCTGGTCAATGGCTTTACTTTGGTGCCTACGTTGCCGCCGCCCTCGTCGCCATCGGGCTGCTGTGGCTGTACCGCCCCCATACGGCCTTGGGGCATACGTTGGTTGAGCAGCATTAGCGAAAGACATTAAGAGACTGAGAGGCTGGGAGACTTAATCTCTCAGTCTTCCAATCTCTTCTCTGTTATCAGGAGGAACCCATGAACCATCCACCCAACCCCATCTTGCCGCTTACTCGTGCTGTG
>JAGQGA010000326.1 GCA_020432595.1 Anaerolineales bacterium
ACACCACAGCCTCACTGACAACCTCTGCCCATTCTGCCTCCTCGATTTGCGGTTTAGCAGTCACTTCCTGAATGGCATCCGGTTTTGCCACTATCGGCACCACCACCCCACGTTCCTCCTGCCGCCGCAGTTGCTCCACCTGTTTTTCCACCTGCCCCAACCGACCGAGCAAAGCCTGTAAATGCTGCAAAATTTGCCCCACCGCCTGCTCCACCGTCAACTTGTCCTGCGCCCACATACTCAAAATGGTGTTCACTTCATATTTGCTCATTTCACAACTCCTCAAACATTTTATACGCTAAAGCATTGAGATGGTATACGCAAACGGATATTTTGTCAAGAAAATCGTAGTCCCTTAGCAGCCAAATTCTTGTGTGGTGAACAAGAATTTGAACCGCAGAGTTCGCAAAGAGCGCAAAGGAAGAAAAGGTCTCTTTTTCTTTGCTTGCTCTGCGAATTCTGCGTTCTCTGCGGCTCAATGCTTTTTTGGTTCTGGCTTGCCCGGGTTATGGATATTTGTTTGAAAATAAGAAAGATGTTACGAAATCTGAGCAAGGCGTTATAGCACTAAAGAATTTACTTGAAGGTAAGCTTGAAGCTGAAATATTCGCAGCTTTTGTTAGTAATGGAAAAACCTTGGCGGATGCAAAAAGAGAAATGGAAAAAGATACAGGTTGTCATGATGTCTTTGTGGCACAGAGCAGATGGCAAAACCAGTGTTATTTCGAGGTCCTCCGAGAAATCCCGTTCGCATATCCGCTATTTGAGCGGGATTTCTCCTCGAAGACTCGTCAAAATGACAATGCTTGGCTGAGAAATTGGCTTGCGGAGAGGTGAATTTAGTATTGCCCCAAAACTGAAATGCTCCCCTGTTCTAAATGTGTTTCTAACTATTTTTCAGTGAGTGGTACAATTTTGATTTATACAGCCTTTGTATCGTATCTGACAGGAGACCCCATGCTGCAAAATATCATTATTCGCCCAGCGATTGAAGCAGACACAAAGTCAATGGTTAAAGTCAATGTTGACACACTTCAAGCAACTTACGCTAACTTTTATCCCGCGAATCTCCTTGCTGCAAGAAATTATGAGGCTGTTGAAGCTGCTTGGAGGCAGCACTTATGGGAATCACCGGAAACTGAAGAGTATGCGTTTGTTGCTGAAACAGAAGAAAGAGAAATAGTTGGTGTTCTTATTTGCGGCCCAACAGTTGGTGGCGAGGAAGCATATCAAGGGGAAATTTTTGCCTTGTTTGTGCTGCCTGCCTATCATGGTCAAGGGATTGGGAAAAAGCTAGTTCAGCATGCAGTCATAAAATTTCTGGCATTAAACATCTCTAATATGCTTGTGTGGGTGCAAGAAAAAAATCCGGCGCGAGGCTTTTATGAGGCTATTGGTGGTATACCCAAGCGGCAAAAGGTTGTTAAACGCCAAAACATGAAAATGGTGGAAATAGGATATAGCTGGGACAATATTTCACAGGTTCACCAGCTTAATCGTTGAATATCTTAAACCGTGCTTAATAGCTTTGGAATGAGTTACATAATTTTGACAAAATCTTCAGCAAAAATCTTATCCAGCGTATGAACAAGCACATCAGCGTTGGCTTCGCTGAAGACGATGGGTGGCTTCAGCTTGAGGACGTTGTGGTAGGGGCCGTCGGTGGAGAGGAGGATGCCGTGTTCCTTCATCCGGTCAATCACATAGCTGGCTTCCGCTGCTGCCGGTTCCAGCGTGGTGCGGTCGCGCACCAGTTCGATGCCCACAAACAACCCCAGCCCGCGCACGTCGCCGATGATGGGGTGCTTGTCCATTAGCCCCGTTAGCCCTTCCAGCAGCCGTTGGCCCACGCGCAGGGCGTTGCCCTGCAAATCCTCTCGCTCAATCACATCCAGCACCGCCAGCCCCACAGCGCAGGAAACGGGGTTGCCGCCAAAGGTGTTGAAATATTCCATGCCGTTGTGAAACGCCTCGGCAATTTCGGGGGTGGTGATGACTGCTCCCAGCGGGTGGCCGTTGCCAATCGGCTTGCCCATCGTCACGATGTCGGGGATGACCCCCTGCGTTTCAAACCCCCAGAAGTGGGAACCCACGCGGCCAAAGCCGACCTGCACCTCGTCGGCAATGCAGACACCACCCGCCTGCCGCACCAGTCGGTACGCTTCTGCCAGATAGCCAGCGGGCAGCACAATTTGGCCGCCGCACCCCAGCACCGATTCAGCAATAAAACCAGCGATGCCGCGTCCGGCCGCCTGCACCTCGTCAATGAGGGGCTGAATGTGCTGAGCGTAGGCGCGGCCAGCCTCGTAGCCGTATCCTTTGTAAACCCCACGATAGGGGTCGGGCATGGGGGCGATGTGGGTGTGGGGCGGTTTGCCCTGGCCGCCAGGGGCGTTGAATTTGTAGGGGCTGATGTCAATGATGGCGTTGCTGTTGCCGTGGTAGGCTACATCTACCACCACCATGTCCCGCTGCCCAGTGTAGGTACGGGCCAGGCGCAGGGCGAGTTCGTTGGCCTCGGTGCCGGAGCAGACAAAGAAGCAGACGCTGAGAGGGTCGGGGAAGGTGGCGGCGAGCCGCTTCGCATATTCAATGATGTGGTCATGAAGGTAGCGGGTGTTGGTGTTGAGAACGCTGGCCTGGTTGGTGAGTGCTTGGGTGACGTGGGGGTGGCAGTGGCCGACGTGGGCGACGTTGTTGACCACATCGAGATAGGCGCGGCCGGTGTCGTCGTACAAATATTGGCCGATGCCACGCACAATTTTGAGCGGTTTGGCGTAGGAGACAGAGAGCATTTTGCCCAATCGCTGCTGGCGTTGGGCAATGAGTTCGGCGTGGCTGGGGAGTGGGGCGGGGAAGCAGCTTGGGGGGATGCCGCAGAGCAGGTTGGGGTCGGGGTTGAGGCTGAGCCAGACATCGCGCTGACTGGCGAGGGCCACGCCGGGGTAGTCAACGCCCATGTCGAGGAGGTCTGTGATGAGTTGGAAGTGGAGATGGGGGGGCCAGTCGCCGTTGATGGGGTAGTCGCCCATCCAGGCGATTGGCTGCCCTTGCTCAACGTGCATGCCCACGCGGAGGTTGTCGAGGGAACTGAGGCTGAGGTGGCCGTAGAGGGTGTAGAAGGGGGTGCCGTCGTCGGTTTTGTGTTCGAGGATGATGACGGGGCCGTAGTCGAAGGCGGCGGCGTTGTTGTGGAAGGCGTGGACAACCCCATCGAGGGCGGCATGAACGGCCGTTCCCGCCCCCATAAACAAATCTAAGCCAATATGAATGGTGCGCCATTCGGCCAGCGTCGGATCCGCCGAGGGGTCTGTTTGGGTGAGAAACATTGGGTCGGCGTAGATTTTGCGCGGTTCGTTGTAGCGGCCAATGCCCACCATCGCCCCGGCGGCCTCCATCTCGGCAAACGCCTTTTGCGTAAACGTGGCCGTGTCCATGGGGGTGTTGAGGTTGCCCAGAAGCGGGCTGCCAACGGAGAGATCAAAGACAAGTTTGGGAACAGTGGCGAGATCAAGGTCAACAACAGGGCTGATTTTGTCGCGGTTGGCCTTGATCCAGTTGACGATGGCTACGGTTTGGGGGCAGGGGGGTAGGCCGCAGGCGTGGCGGAGGCGGTAGTGGGCGAGATTGGGGGGGATGGCAGCCAGTTTTTGCAGCAAATTCCAAGCTTTTTGCTGGTGGATAATTTGGTAGGGGTCTTCGGGTTCGACGGCGGCGCGATAGGAGGAGTGGGCGACGCTGCTGCACAGGCGAAGGGCGATAAGGGGGAAGAGGACAGCGATTTCGGCTTCGTGGAGGGGGTAGGCAGCGTGGTAGCCAGCGACGACATGAGCAGCAGCGGCGAGGGGGTCGTCTGTGTCCATCATGATGTAGGCGGTGGCGATGGCGAGTTCGGCGATGAGGTAGCTGTGGAGCATGTCGCCGAAGTCTATGAGGCCGGTGACGGTGCGGGGCTGGCGGGGGTCAGGGCTGACCAATACGTTGTGGTCGTTGGCATCGTTGTGGATAACGGCCGTTCTTAACCCCTTCTCCTGCACCTCCCGCGCTGCTAAATCCAGAAACCGCTGCACCAGGGCTTGCCGCTCCTCGGTGGGAATGTAGGCAAAGTAGCCGCGAATCATGGCTGGAGCCTGGCGCAAATCCCAGTGCAGGTCGCGCTCGGCGGCGGGGTGGCTGAAGTCGGCCAATGCTTTGTCGGTTTCGGCCAGCAGCTTGCCAAAGCTGTGGAGCAGGTCGGGGGTTTGGGGGTTGACGTGGGCGAGGAGGGTGCCGGGGATGAAGTTGATGAGGCGGGTGAGGTAGCGATTGCCGCCGTCGTCGGCTATGGGCAGCATGATTTCGCCGTTGGTGCTAGGGTAGAGGCGGTACGGATGGGCAGCGGGGTTGTGGGCCGCGAGGTGGAGCATGGCTTGGGTTTGGAGGTCGAGAACGGCCGTTTCTTCCTGCGAATTGGCAATCTTCAGCACCACCTGCTCATCGGGGCTGATGGTAATCAGAAAGTTTTGGTCGCGTTCGCTGGGAAGCTGGCGAATGGAGCCGCTGACGTTGAAATGGGTTTGGGCAATGTGGGCGGCTTGGGCTTCGCTGAGATGGGGGCGGGTTTGGTCAAAGTTGGACATGGTTTTGTTAACCGCAGAGGGCACAAAGGGCGCAAAGTTTTGTCTTTTCTCTGCGGCTCTTTGTGCCCTCTGCGGTTCATTTCTTCAAGATGTTAACAGAACTCAAGCTTAGTATAACACCGTTTCTCCCTTAAGACCCTGGCGTGATCCCAAAGTTAAACACGCCTACCCGATTTGATGTTTCCGAAGACAGGACATTGCAGTCGTTGAGACCCATAACGACCAAATAGGACGCGGTGTTGGGAGAGCCAAGGAAACCATTGGCGTTAACCGGAACGGCCGTTACATCGTTAAGCAGCTCGCTACTACCGCTTTCATTCGGCTCAAAGTAGGGATCGTTGCTTTGCCAAACGGCATAAACACCGGCCAGCGACCAGCTTAAAGCGGCATCCGTTTGATTTGTGCGTGTGATCGTAACATCCTGCGGAGCGGCAGCGTTTGCATCTCGACACTGCCAAAAGCCGCTGCTCACAGAAAAGTCACCGCCCGTTGGTGATGCACCACTCATTGAGCTAGGCCCACCCGACATCGTAAAATTCCCGCCGCTGCTTGGCAACCCAGCACCAAAGCTAAACCCGTTGATCGCAAAGCCGCCCCCGCTTTGCGCCAACGTGAGCGTTGTGGCGAGAAGCAAGCCGATGAGAATGCTTCCGCTTATCACAAACCGTCTCATGCTTGCCCTCCTTGGCGCCGCCGCCATTCAGCGACAAGACCGAACGTGCCAACGCTGCCGAGCAGAAGCCAGTTAAACATGTTGGGTTGTGCGGAGGATTGTTTGGCTGGGTCTGCGTGTTCTATAGCTGCTTCCAAGCGTTCGATCCGCGCTTCGAGTGCCTCAATCTCTTGCTCTTGCTCTAAGACGATTTCATGTAGTCCCTGAATAGCCGCTAGGGCAACCCCGTCGGCATCAATGGTGCTGATGCGTGTTTCTTCTTCGCCAACCGCAAACGCCGCTTGGAAATCTTGCGCCATAGGGCCAATGTGACGGATTGATTCATCTTGACTAATGTAGTTCCAAGTGCTGATGGGGATATTGGCTAGTTGGTCGAGGATAAAACGGCCGTTAACCATCTCCACATTTGCCTTCGCATTGCGGTCACTCAGCGATGACCATGACCCGCCGCCAGCGGAAAGGCTAACCCCTGTTGTCTTCGCGCTATTTGAATAGAAGTAGGTTCCACCTGAGGCTCGCACAACAAACTGATTATTTGCTGTTGTGGCCGGCCCTGCTGTACTACTTGCATCTGACCAAACGAATGACCCTGTATGCTGGGCGTTAGCATAGTACCCAGCGGCAAGGCTATAACCAGCAGCACTGTTGCCTGTTCCGCCTGGAATGGTGGCGTAAGTGCCGTTGGCACTATTTAACCTGCCGCCCCCAATCGTTGACTTTTCACCACTTGCTGTATTGTCTTCACCGCCTACGATTGTGGCTGAAATGTTTGAAGCCGTATTATTGTATCCACCGCCTACAAAAGCATATTCCTCACTGGCCTCATTGCTCTCCCCTCCCACAATGGCTGCATTAGACCCAGACCCGATAACCTGATTGTTTCGACCACCGGCCACTGTTGCATAGTGATGACCAGCAATATTGCCCGAGCCGCCCCCGACTGTGGCATAGGCAAGATTTAAATAGGCATGGGTGATTTGATTAGAGCCACCACCGCTCATTGTGGCGCCTACAGCATTACTGATGACCACATTATTGAGATCACCCCCGATTATATTGGGTGAACTGTTTGTCTGTTGTGTGTATAGCCCCGGCAAAGCCAGCGCATATGGCACTGGTTTTAGCTCTTGCCGTG